>NZ_JAMAWB010000020.1:0-130333 GCF_023713585.1 Paenibacillus sp. MER TA 81-3 | reverse complement strand
TACTCGGATCATACCATCTTGCACGCAAATACTGTAGATTCGTATCTGCGTCCCAGTACTCTCCCGAGTAGCGGAAGATATTCGGTACTTGCTCCTCCTGGGTTAATGGATTGCCCCAGATATCATACGTATAGCGGTTCAGTATGTTTCCTTGGGCATCCCGAATTTCCGTAATGTCGCCGTGTCCGTTGGATACGTAGTATTGCAAGGCGTTCTGCCCCGGAATTTGACGGGCCAACAGCTTGCCGTTCAGATCATGGATATACGCTGCCGTAATGGTGACGCTGCCGTTCGCTTCTGCCTTGCCTTCGGCCACAATCTTCGCCCGCTCGTCATAGTAGTAACGGGTTGTTATGCCTCCCTCGGACCGTTCAACCATAAGGTTATCCCCATTATAGCGGTAACTAACCACCTTACCATCCTCTGTCGTTACTTGAGTCAAACGATTGCGGCTATCGTATGTGTAGCTTGCTCCCTTGATGTCCAGCGCATGATCGCTGTACAGGGTGCTGCGGTTGTCCCGCAAATCGTAGGTATAGGTTTCATTGAACTGACTCGAAGTCTTAATCCGGTTCAATGGATCGTAGCTGAATTGGAAAGCTGCTCCGTTGTCATTCTTCGCTATGATATTTCGGTTGTTGTCGTAGTTGTACGTATACTGAGCGAACTGTGCGCTGTTCTGAGTCTGTTGGATGCCGGACAGGTTGAAGCCATCATACGTATAGGTTTCACTCAATCCTGGAGCAGATTTCAGCTCAGCCAAACGCTTGAATGATCCATCATATTTATACTCGAATCGCGATAACTGCGTACCGCTGCCATCCAAGACGCTCAGACTCGTTGGGTTTGGCAGAACTGCATGATATCCCGTCTGCTGAACGATCCGATTGCCGCCAACAGCCACTGCTTGTTCCGTGCGCAGCCCGCGAACCTCATAATCGTAACCAATACGCGTTTGATCCGGATAGGTAATGGATGCTAGTTCTCCTGATGGATAGTACGCATAATTTGTCGTTCTCGTCTGATCGGTCATGGCCGTACGGTTTCCTGCTGCGTCATAGCTGTAGGAAATCGTCTCGTCCGGTGCGATGCTGGTTATAAGGAAATTCCGGTTGTTATATACGTACTGTTGAACTTGACCTTTCCGATCGATGCTCTTAATCAAGTTACCGTTGCCGTCATAATAGAAACGCTTGCTCTGCTTCTTCGGATCGGTTTGCTCCAGCAAACGGCCAATGTCGTCATACCGTTTCTGAATCGTATTGCCGTCCGCATATTTTACTTCGACCATATCGCCTACCAGATTATACTGATAACGCGTCGTTTTCCCTCCGGCATCCGTTACGGCGATCACGTGTCCCAGGACATCGTGCTCATATTTCGTTGCGTTATTGTTTCCGTCGTACGCAACCTTGACGTTTCCCGCAAAGTCGTATTCGTAACGGGCCAATACCACCGCCTGACCGGATGGCTTGATCTCTTCTTTCTTAATGAGCCTGTTCATGATATCGTACGTTTCACGAATGGCGTTGTTGGCCCCGTCGATCGTCGTCTTCGTGTGGGCTGCATCGTCATAGACGATACGATTCACTCCGTAAAGGAAGTTTTCCTTGATGACGCGATCCCAGGCGTCATACTCATATTCAATCTGAAGCTGTCCGCCAAACTTCCCTTTTCGAATAAGCCGGCCGTTCTCATCATACGCATGTTCGGCAATACCACGCCCGTTGGTTTCGGCGATCAGATTGCCGAGCGGATCGAAATGCTTCTCGATTCGCAGCCCATTCGGATCGGTGATGAACATCTTATTAGCTTGATCATCATAAACGATTGTTGTCTTCGTTCCATCCGGATTGATTTCGGCCGTAATTCGCCCCAGCTTGTCATACGTATAGGCGGTACTGTTTCCATTGCCGTCCGTAAATTTCGTCGGAAGCCCTGTCTCAGGAATATAGTCCATACTGCTTTCGACCACTTCATTGCTGCCGTCAACGTTCTTAACGCCTACGATTTGCCCGCTTAAAAAGAATCGCTTGAAATCAGGGCTGAATTGCTGATAAACAACCGTCTCGGAAGTATCTCCCTTGATTCGAATCTTGAGCGGATTGCCGGCATAGTCATACTCATAATTTAGCTGCTGAACAATCTCTCCCTTGTTATTCTTGGAGATCGCCTGCATTAATCCTCCGCGATCCTCATCATATTCATACTCGGAACGCAGGTTCATGTCCCGATCTATCGGCAGGACACTGTTCATCAAGCCGAACTTCCTTAGCGACACGATGGCGTACTCGTAACGGCTTGTTGCCCCGAGCGGATTCGTCTCGGATTCAATAAAGCCCCATTCATTGCGATCATACGTCCGTGTTGTAACGCGGGAAGCGGATGAAGCTCCTCCTTGATAATTCGTCTCCTCGATGCGGATCGGATTCGGATTTCTTCGAGCTGTATCGTACCTGTACGTAAACACCTGACTGTCGTTTGTTCGCTGGTCTACCATAGCCTTCCTCGTGTTATATACTACCGAAGGAGAGAGGTAATCCGTATACTGTTTGTCGTACGAATAGGTTACAGTCTTAAATTTGTCGTACACATCTACAGAAAACGTGAAGTTTTGATCGAAATACTGCCCTACATCCCCATTGTTATATCTCAATATAAGCTCATTCTTCTTCGTATTGTCCTGTGTGCTATAGTAGTTACGACGTGCTTTGTACCTTATAACCTGCTCTTCTGCATACTCTCCGATCTTCCGGTAAATGGAACTATCGAATCCATATTCCGTAATGGCCTTGGTTGGGTGTTCAATTACCCCCAGCGCGATGGTCTCGTTCTTTCCCCAGAATATGATGCGATCATTACCAGTCAGATATTTGTATGAATCAACCAGATTAAAGTTCAGCCAGTTCCACACGCCGTAATCATATTTGGTCGAACGCCCAAGCGGATCGATTACTTCCGTTAGGATATCTTGCTCCCGGGAGAGCAGATCATTCTTTATTTTATTAACCCTTTCTTTCTTATAGATCACCCTTTGATCCCCGGTTTGGATGGAGAGCGTATTATCGCTGTTGTAGGAAATATTCATTTCGTTCATATATCGGTGATCCCTGCTTGAGCTTCGGATTAGATACAGAACGTAACCAACATCCGGTTGGTATTTATACGAAAATTGAATCCAATTGCCGTACTTATCTTCAATTAATATCAGTTGGCCGGAATGGCTAAAATACTGTGTGATTCCCGTCTTCAGATTATGAAGTTCATAGGAGGCTCTATCTCCCGTCTGTAGGTACTTGTCCGTATCACTAAAGTCCAAATCGCGGAATGGATATCCGAGCAGTCGGTCATTTTCGGATAAGCTGTAGGTGCCGAGGCCCGAAATGTAGATATAGCGGTTGTTGTTGACCTTCTTAATATACGAAATATCCCAGATCCACCCCTTGCCGAGATGGAATATTTGTTCTTCCTGTGTTTCCTGCGTACTTTCTTCCCATTCCATCTATCTACATAAATATCGTCCTTCGCCAAGGAGCTGTCATAGATTCTCCGCAGCGCACCAAGCCGTTCGACCCCGGCATGACGAGATCAGTTACTTCGACGCGCAGGGAACCGTCTACGGTCGAGATATGATCATTTACAGCTCCAACGGAGTAAGGAGCTTGATCCAGCCGAATCGGCTTATTGCGCAAGGCGATCTCATCATAAGGCTCGCTGCCGGAGAACATCCGCATTCCGTACACTAGATCCGTTACCGACCGTTCCTTCTTGCCGTATACTTGCTCCGTTACGCTGGTTTGATATACGGCCTCGGCCACGCTTTTCATTCGTTCCTTGTGAGCCACCAGCGGATCGGGAGACGGCTTCGGATAAGTGTGGTTCATGAACTCTTCGTAGTCCTTGCCCTGCCGCTGAGCTTGCAGGCCTTGATAGATTTGATGGAGTTCATAGCCTTGGAGCAGCTCCTCCTGCACCCAATCCCGGGTCACGCCAAATCTCTCGGTGACGGATGTAATGGTAATCAGCTCTTCCGGATTAAAATCTGCGAAGGTTGCTTGAGCCCCATATACATTGGAAGTGACGGAAGGCGAATGCAGGGGAGGCCCTGCAGAAGAGAAAAACTCTTGCGCCGATGCAACAGGCACTCCAGTTATCGTCAATAGGAATACAAGAATAACGGCCATCCATTTCTTCATGCTTTATCCTCCTAAAAACGTGTTCTTCAGTCGTTTATTTGATTTAGCTGGTTGCGGGCGGCTTGGGCGGGGTTGGCACGCTAATCGAATCGTCCGGCGGCGGACCTGAAGGCATGAAGTGGATAAAGTTTATGAACACTTTGCCTTCCCCGCTCTGGGATTCAGAACGTATGACCGCGTTCACACGGGCCGTTGCCGCATCCTTAGGCACCGCATAACTAGTTGTGCTTTTCGTTACGAATTCATCCCCGGTGACGGAATAATATGTCGGATCCTTGAAGCTTATAAATTGAATTGGCGCGCCATTGCGGTCATAAAATTTGACTGTGACCATGAATATTGCTCCTTTAAGCTGACGCACACTTGCGCCAACCCTTAAATAATATTTCGTGATGTTATTTACAGATAGTTCTTGGCTAATTCCAGCCGCCTCATATCCTCTCAGGTATTTTGCAGTGATGAGATGAAGCGTTTTTCCATCCATATATTTCAGATCCGCTTGAACTTTCTTCGAATCAGGCGCGATGATCTCCCAACCGTTTACCGTTGGATCATCCTCACTTCTGTAATCGAACAAGAAGTTGGATAATATCCCCTTGTATGTGCCTAACCGAAATTGCACATTGTCCACATAAATGGTTCCCGCGGCTTCATTACTCAGCCCTTTGATTCCAACCATTAGCGCGGCATAATCCGCTTTCAAGGGCGCGCTTATCGTATCGGATACGGTAATGAATTTGCCTGCCGTCAGATGAGGATGCTGCCGCACCACCTGTCTTTCGATCCACGTCCCGTCTTTCTTGTAAAAATCGACGGCAATTTCAGCTGCCGCACCATTGAGCTGTTCGATCCGCACGGCTGCGCTGACATGGTAGGAGACGCTTTGGGTCTCGAATTGTTGTGTCACCCCGAGAAACCCGTCTTTACCGATGCCCGAACCCGACACTTTCACATATTGATTGCGGTTGTTGCGCTGCAACTGAATGTGCGCCTGCCGGGCCCGGTCCATGGCGTGCTCCCACAATACCGGCTCTTCCCCCGTGCCTGCAGTTTGAAAATCGCCATTTATCAGATAATTGTCGTTATGGCCGACCATAGCGTAGACGCCTCTTATGTTCAATTCCCCGGCTGCCTGATCCCCCCCGGCACGAATCACAATATAGATCATCGCTTGCGTCGCATGTTCCGGAACTATCCCCCCCCTGCCCGACAACGTTATGAATCCATTCGTGTTAGATGAATAAGACCGTACGATTCTGGGCTTCGTGTAGCCTTGATCCGTGCGATAGGAGGCCAGCAGTTGGATTGTTGCGTTAGTCAAGTTTTTTGCCTCCACGGCGGCCTTCATTTGCAAGCCTTGATGGGGGAGAGCAGAGATTGGAATCTCTTGTTTTACACCCGCGATCGCATCGCGGTTCATGTTCGAAGCCGTTATTTGTTGATAGTAGTTCGAGCCTGCCTGCATTCTTGCATAATGCGCGTTAGCCGTTCCTTCCGTTACTTTCAGCCAGTGCGTGCCTAGCTGCTGATCTCCATGCGTAAACACGGCATTTTGCACATTGTTAATGGTCGAGTCTTGAAGCTGGCTGTACCCTTTTCTTTTCCCAACCATGTTCCCGTTGGAATCGTAATTCAGAGCGAACGCCTCCCAGTCACTTTCCGTTTTGTACAACTGGCCGTTCTGATTGTAATCGTAGCGCACCTCTGCCGCATAAATGGAATGGTTCGTGCCAAGGATGAAGCAGGCAATGAGGGCCACCTTCAACCAACGCTTGAATATGGATCTCATAGTTTCCTCCTTATAAAAGAAATAAATCTCCCAGCATAGTAGACAACGCTTTCATTTTTCTTTTGGCCCTGTAAGCCCCTAGCTAACTTGTCCACATCACTCTTTTAATAAGCCCTTTCTTCTGGATTTCAACTAAATAGGTATCAAGTTCTTGGCTTAGTTGGACCACATCATCATCTGTGAAATTTTTTCCTTCCTGAACTGCTTTTATCATTAATAGTCTAGTATTCTCGATTTTTCTGATTAACGTTTCATCCGCCTCGCTAAGTGTCTCGAACATAGTCACACTCTTAATGAAGTAATCAACAGCCTCATTTTGTCTCCCTATTTTGTTGAAATATTTACCCTTGTTGATATAGTAATGCGCATTTTCTTTTTTAATAATTGGATTGGAGAGATCTAATTCCATAAACTCTTGTTCACGTTGAAATAATTGATGTGCAGCATGCAGATCATTGTTTGAGAGATAATAAGTAAGGAGTGAGTTCACGATGTTAATCTTGTGGGTAGATGAATCCAAACATTGCTTCAATTGCTCAATAGCTAATTCGATCTTTCCCTTTCTTTCATTAAGTTTGGCTGTCATGAAGTCCACATTCTCTTTGACAAAAGGAAAGTTGAACAAACTGAATGTTTTTAAATACTTCTCTGCTAGTTCATACTGCTTTTGATGAAAATAGGAGGAACATATCAACAAGGTGGAGTACGCCTTAAAGCTGCTCTCATCTTCATCTTCAATGACAGCCCTCTTGCAAATCTCGATACTTTCGCAAAACCTTCTCAAATTGTATGCGTGTACGCCCAGTTTGTAATATAAAGTGACTCGCTCTTCGCTAGATAAGAACTCGACATATTGCAAAACAATTTTGCCGGATTCATATGTTTCTTCCAGCTTGCTGAAATCATTTCGTGCCACTAAATACTTATGAAACGTGCCTTGTGCAATGTATGATTGCTTGCTGTGGATTCTGGCATAGGTGATGATAGTATCGAATAACGCGAGTTGAAGTTCGTCTGTACCAGATAGTTGTTGGGTCATATGAAATAACTTTTGCAGCAAAACGCCGCTCTCTCCATCTTGGGAAGTCAAAAACAGTGACGCTATTTTTTCCGACAATGAACTATCTTGATAGGCAATGGAATCCTGCAGCAATTCGAACAATGTCTCTGAACGGGGATCAGTTAACATAAAATGATCGAGCACTTCATTCAGGGGGATTTGCAACACAGAAATGATGGGTTGTATCGTTTTGTAATTAAGCTGTTTCATGTTACCATTTTCGATTTTGGAAATGCTTCCTCTATTAATCCCTGATAAATCGGCCAATTTTGTCTGCGTCATTGATCGCTCATTCCGATAGCGTTGAATCAGTTCCCCCAATGTTGAAATCACAGTGCTGACGGAACCCACACCATCACATCCTTAAAATGGAATCACAAACCACCTACACTTTACCATTTCAAGATTGTTATGTAAATCATATTTGCCGGTAAAAAGAAAAAACAACGCGCATAAAAATCAGCACGTTGTTTTTCATCCTTTATACACTCAGAGATTTCTCCTGCTTCCGTTCCTGCACCGTCTTCTTGATGAGTATATTTCCCCAATCCGTACGGTAAAATCGCACCATCAACGATATGCCGAGCACCATCAAATATAAGTACAGCGACATCCATGCGCCGATGCTGCCCCAGTCGAATACATAAATAAACACGTACGCAAGCGGCACGAAAATGAGCCAACTGGTAACGAGCGAGGCGCGCATGAGGAAGGTTGTATCTCCAATGCCCCGCAAAGCGCCCGCATAAAAGTTGTACAGCGCATCGAACAGCTGCAAAAATGCCGAGGTCATAATCAGCACCGCCGCCAGATGGAATACTTCAGGGTCGGTATTGTTATAGAGCTTCGCAATCGGTTCTGCAAATATGAACTCCGCCGCGCCAAGCAGCAGAATAAATATGGAGCCCATTATGGCAACATCGGTCCCTACGCGCCTGCCTCGCAGCGGATCTCCGCGTCCCACTTCCTGCCCCACCATAATCGTCGCCGTTGAGCCAAAGGCAAACGCCGGCATGAACCCGAAGGCCATCACGTTAAGGGCTATTTCGTTGGCAGCTAGTGCCGTCGTCCCAAGCCGTGCGACGAACATCGTGAAAATAAACATGGACACGCTCATCGAAAATTCCTGCATTCCGAGCTTGAAGCTTTCACTAACGAGCTGCTTCAATTCGCTTAGACGCACCTTCACTCTGGACCGCGTGTTGAATTGCTTATGCTTCCTTACAAAGAATACATACAGCGCCAAAATAATGCCGACGATTTCGCCAATTAATATCGCATAGCCCGCTCCGTTCAGCCCCAGCTCCGGGAACCCGAAATGGCCGAACGTCAACACGTACACCAACGCCACAATCGTAACGTTGCTCGCAATGGACAGTATCATCGAGGTTCTCGTATCGCCGATTCCCCGCAAAAAGCCATGCAGCGAGAACGAGACGATGCCGAAGGACTGCGCAAAGATCCGCAATTGCAAGTAGTAGGTTCCCATCTCGGTAATTTCCTTCGAGCCGCTGGCCAAGTATAGGATGTTGTCGGAGAAAAACAAGCCAATCAAAAACAGCAATATGCCGACCGTCACACTAATGTAAAAGGCGATGTAGGTGCGGCGAATCCCGCTTTTCATTTCATTCGCGCCATAGTTCTGGGCAACTAGATAGTTAACGGTATGGCCTATCCCAGAGAATAAGGCGAACGTATTATAAATGATAATGTTAACGACGCCCACAATCGCTATGATGATAGCGCCCAAATGCCCCACCATAATCAGATTGATCGTTCCGATTACCGTCTGCGTCGCAAAGGACAGCAAAGATGGGATCGCTAACAACAAAATACTCTTCCAATTTTTCACTTGAAGTTCCACCTGTCTGCAGCATCAATTCGTGTAAGCGGAATATATCGTACCAGATATTTCATGGGCTGGCTACCCTATTTTTCTCCGTAAGATCGGGCTGTTCTGAGTTGTTAGCTGTTTAACTGCAGACGTACAGCTCGTATTTGGAGTAGTCGCTCTGTCTGCATTCGAGCGTCAGCTTCGTTCCATGCTCCTCATACTCGGTCGAGAGAATCGTTGCATGCTCGTTCAAGTACGAGACAAGCTGGCCTTGATCGTAAGGAATGAGCATCTCGCATGTTACATAATCTTTGAAAATGCGTTCCCGAATCGCCCCGATAAGCTCATCGATGCCCTGCTTCTGCTTGGCGGCCGTATACACAATGTTATCCTGAGATTGCGGAATATCGCCTTCCTTCAGATCGATTTTATTGTAGGCGTATATCATCGGAATGTCCTCGACGTCAATCGCCTTCAGCGTCTCGTTCGTAATGCGGATGTGCTGCTCGTATTCCGGGTTGGAGAAGTCGACGACATGGACGAGCAGCTCCGAATCCTTCACCTCTTCCAGCGTCGAACGGAATGCCTTCACGAGATGATGCGGCAGCTTGCTGACGAAGCCGACCGTATCCGTCAGCAGGAACGTCTTGTTGTCCTCCAGCTCGATATTGCGCACGGACGTCTCCAGCGTGGCGAACAGCATATCTTTTTCAAAGACGAATTTGTCCTTCGTCTCTGTGTACAGCTCCACCAACGCATTCATGACGGTAGACTTGCCCGCATTCGTATAACCAACGAGCGACACGACCGGAACCTCGGTCTTCTTGCGCTTTTTGCGCTGCGTCTGACGGTGGGCGACGAGCACCTCCAGCTCCTTGTTCAGCGCGTTTATTTTCTCCTCGATTCTGCGGCGGTCGAGCTCCAGCTTCTTCTCACCCGCGCCTCTGTTCTTCGTGCCGACACCACCGCTCTGACGGCCAAGGGATTCACGCAGACCAGCCAAGCGCGGCAGCATATATTGCAGTTCCGCCACCTCTACCTGCAGCTGTGCTTCTCTCGTTCGCGCCCGATCGCCGAAAATATCTAAAATGAGTATCGTCCGGTCGATAACTTTGCAATCGAGATCGCTTTCCAGGTTGCGAATCTGAGAAGGAGACAGCTCGTCGTTGAAGATGACCATATTAGCCTGATGCAGCTCCATCAACGCCCTCACGTCCTGAAGCTTCCCGGTGCCGATGTAATGCGACGTATTGACCCTGCTCAGATTCTGCGTCACGACGCCTGCGACTTCCACATCACAGGCAGCAGCCAGGTTGGCAAGCTCCTCCATGGAATATTCGAAATCCGGCTGGTGATTCAAATTGACTCCGGCGAGTATCGCCTTTTGTGGTTCTACGGTAAGTTGTTCCATATGTGATTCCTCCGTTACTTTACTTGTAGATAATGTTCAATTATGCCCCTTATGCTCGCGAGCTTTTCGCACATAAAGAGGTTGTTCAAGAAATGCTTTTTTAACCTGATTCCATCCTGACCGTTGAATGCCGAATGAACGCAAAAAAACACAGACGTGTCGCCTGTGCTTCGAGTAAACGGGGGAAAGAGAGTCGCTAATGCGCGCAGATCAATTACGTACTAGGGTGACAAAACACACTGTATCCGCTGGCGTCAGTCCCTCTGTACGAGGCACAACGAGCGGCGAAGTGGCGATCACCCAATCAGTAATTTGGTTACCGTCGATAGATCCATAAGCACCGCCCCGTTGCAGTCCTTGCACTTGTAAGACAAGTCGATTAAAGACGGCAGCAGGCGGAGCGTTCGATCAAGATACTGACGGTACGCGCTTCATCCTTGGCAGGTACTATGTTTTAAGGGCACAAAAAAAGAGGGCCAATTCGTCCTCCCTCTTCTGTCATGCAGTATATAGGGTTCCCTAAAAATAGGCAGACCAATCCCGATTACTCTGCACACAGGCAGAGCCATTGAGCACTATTCAGTTAGTGTCAAAAACGTTCAATCGGATTCTTCCGAAATGGAAGAAGGCTGCCTTATCAATCATTGGGAACCCTCCGTTCTGTAAAAGTTACCATTATCTTAGCACAGCACAATCGCCAGAGCAAGTGGACATTTTCACTGTATCCTGCATGGTGTGCGGTGGAATGGCCACGCGGGGGCGTAATGCAATAGTCACGGGCGGGGCCTAATTCCGGCGCTACGTGGTGATGTGAAGCCAGCAGCGTGGCGGACATTTATTTTTCTATGCCGCATGGCTTATGAGTGGTGCAACCAGGCATAAGTGGTGCTAGTAGTACGTGTCAGAAGGCTGAAAAAGGGTGGATGGCAATGAAAAAGGAGCCATACGCATTTTGCAGCACAGGTGGAGGTAACTCGCATATTCCATTGGAAATCGTACAGTGAAATGTACAGACTTTACGTCCAAACAGCACTTTGACTGTATTTCGTACAGCGGATTTCAGCGATCTATAGAGATTTCCGCTAAATGAGCCCCAATCCACTGGACGAATTCCAATGAAACCTCTCTGCCAAGTTATAACCGTACTGTTTCATTGGACAAAATCCAATGGAGTCTAGACTATCAACACAGACGAAGCGATAGTGAGTCTATTCAGCAGATAATATTAAGTGGCTAAATACTCACCTATCGCCTATAAAAAATCCAAGAGAGCAAGCAGCACATTTAATTCCTCATAGGCACGTTACATACGAAAGAACCGCCCATACGGGCCGCATAGCTAGTTAGGCATTCAATTCCTCATAGGTACGTTACATACTTATTGACGCTAATCCTGACACGTGCACCTTCCGACATTCAATTCCTCATAAGTACGTTACATACTCGGCGCGATTGCTTCGTGGTCGAACTGGCGTAACATACATTCAATTCCTCATAGGTACGTTACATCCCCCGTAAAAAAGCTTTAGTGGCAGCGTTTCTGAAAAAGCAACAAAGAAAAACACTATGTATCCCAAAACTATGTAACATATTTATCCTTGATACTACAGGCCATGGTAGCAAAATCGGCTGTCGTCGATCTCCCTGGATTTTTGCGCTATTAGGGGTAGACGACAAGTTCATAGACGAATTCCCTCACCCTTGTTTACCTAAAATCCCCATACCATCCACATTACCTTTTTCACCACGTGCAACCATTTTGCAACCGCTTTCTTATATAATCTGATTGGTGCCGCCATGCGGCGCTTCTTACAACAAAGCGGCTGTACGCCAACCATAATATGTGGACAGCCGCCAATCAAAGGAGGATGTCAATGCATACACGATGTTTGCCTGCCATTGTCATCGCTGTGTTGTTCGTCTGTGCGCTGCTTGCACCGCTCTCTTCAGTACAGGGAAGCGGGACGAAGCTAGTGCTGGAGCAGACGTATGCGAACGTCAGCAATGGCTGGAGCAAGGTGGAGCGCTGGAAGGACAACAGCCCACTGTTCGCCGCGGAAGACTATCCAACAGATGGACGGGGCGATCAGAACGGCCAGCGGCTGACGTTTTTCGGCGGAGTGAAGAAGCCGCATTCCAGCCGCTTCTTGCTCTACTATGCTCCACAGTTCGATACGAATCCGGTGCAGACGCCAGTTCTTCTCGTTCATGGCGCCAACGACAACGCCGATCGGGCCTGGGCCAATCCGAACGAGGCCGGTTCCAACGCTTGCGGCGCCGCTGCTTGTCCGGGCACCGGGCTGATGCAATTTTTGGTTAGCAAAGGCTACAAAGTATTTGCGATTAATTTCGGACATAAGCACGGGAATAACTACTATGCTGCCGAACTGATCCATGATGCGATCAACGTCATCAAGGACGTTACGAGCGCAAGCAAGGTCGACGTCATCGGCTGGAGTAAAGGAGCGTTCGCCTCTCGAATGTACGCCTCCTCGGTCACCAAAGCTGGCGGCACCCCTTATGCCGGTGACATTCGCAAGTTGATCCTAATCGGCAATCCGAACAAAGGCATGGATTTCATTTTCCGCCATGGCTGGACCTTCAATTTCGGCATTATTCCGGCATGCGGCGGGAATACAAATGCCCCTTCCCCACATACACGGATGATGTGTTATGGCTTGTGGCGGCATCACCCCGAGCTATCCATTTACGCCACGGCGCAAGGCGACTTTTTCCCGGGCCAGCGGCAAATGTTGGCCAAATGGGCGGATGTCTACCCGCTTCCTCTCGATGAGCAGGATTGGTATACGACCTACTATGGCGGTCAAGGATTTTTTACGAAAGGAATAGGCATCGATGCGGCTATTCAACAGGGTTCGCTAGTCGATACGATCTTGGCGGCGGGCATTCCGGCGACAATCGAGACGTATCTGCTGTCGGGCAATCAGAACGACATCTCCGTCATTCATAGTGAGCACACGGGCCCAAGCGATGGCGTCGTCTTCCTCCAAAGCGCTGCCGGAGTTCAGGGAATCGGCAATGTGGCCGGCAATGTAACGGTACGGCACAATCATTTGGAGCTCGGCTGGGCAATGCCTTCAGCTAATCTGATCGAGCAGTGGCTCAAGCTGCATTGACCCTCAATCATGACCGCACAATCTTTTGGCATGAACATCTACTCTGCCACCTGATAGTTTCCTACTAAAGTTCGAGAAATTTATTTTTCAGCGACAGAAATATGTGTTAAATATTTGTATATTTATTGAATATATTCCCACAACGGCTGTATAATGGCCGTGTAAGCATATTTTAATATCTAAGGAGGAATATAATGAAAAAGTTTGTGTTTGCCATTATTCTGTTCGTGCTGGTGTTGCCTGCCCCTATCAGCGCCCTCGGCCAAGACGACATCATGGACCGCATTCTGGAATTGTATCCGAATGTCACGAAAGAACAGCTTGCATCCGATATTGAATACGCTTCCAGCGTCACGAAGCAATCAAGCGATGCCATCGCCCGCCAAATGTACGAAGAATTAAGCTTGAAAGTTCCCGAGCCGCAAGAGGGCATTTACTCTGCTGACAAAGGTTCAGGCGTGTATCCGCTCGCCTCAAGCAGCAAAGGCGACGTCTTCTTCGAAACCGCCTCAACAGCCGGCATTCCCCATGGCCACGTCGGCATCTATTACACCCCAGACTATATCGTTGAATCCGTACCCAGCACCGGTGTTCGCAAAGTGAAGCTGATCGACAAGCGCGTCGATAAAGGCTCCAAAATCATTACGCTCAAGAAAGTGCACGCCAGCACGACTGCCAGAGCGCAAGCTGCCGATTGGGCGAACGGCCGTTTGGGTGAAGACTATTCGTATAATTTCGCCACGAACCGGTTGACTTCGTGCACAGGAGACAAGAACTGCTCCAAGCTGGTCTGGTGCGCCTTCAAAGAAAAAGCCAATATCGACATCGATCTGGACGGCGGGCTTGGCGTCTATCCGGTGGATATTCGGGATTCTTCTTTGTTCGTCACCTTGAAAAGTTATTAATTCTTCCGCTTCGAGATGAAATCCATTATGGGAAAACCGTCGCTGCGAGCCGTCATACGATTGTGTCTTTTCATCCTCTTAACGCTCGCCATCACCTGCTTCCTGCTCTCATGCAGCACCAATTCTTCCACCAACCTAGATCAATCCGACCTCCAGCTCGATGAAGCCATGGCCCTTGTCTACTACTCGACTTCCTTAACCAAGGAGTATTACAACAAGGGAACATCATATTTGCTGTATATCGGCAAGAAAGGAGATATCCGGACCGTCGCTGGAGAAGGCCTGGAATGGAACGCTCCCGTCAAGCTTCCCGGTGTCGACAGCCTCGTCGTTCAACGGAAGAGCGAGGTACATGTTCAGAACAATGTTCTGAAGGCACAGTCATATGCCTCCCCCTGCTCCGTCAGTGCGGGATACCGGCAGATGTCGGGCTATCTTACCGGCAGCAATCAGTATTATTCCCTATTCAATAAGGGCGTTGGTCCAGATTCCGTATACGTCTCCACCTTCCGCTGGGGGGATGCGGGCCATCATTATTGCGAGGAAATCGGAGAATTCGTCGAAGCCCAAGGCAGCGACGAGCATGCCGTATACGCCTTGACCTCCAACCACGATACTCTCCAAGGCCTGCATCTGGTCGTACTGAAGCCAGAGAACGGGCGGCTGATTCAATCCAAGTATCCCATGCGGGACATGTACACCGGATCGCTGATTGTGCAGACCGACATGATTTCTTACCAAGATAAGCTGTACGTCGTCTTCTGCACCCGGGGTGATGACGACCGCAGCGAGCTTCAAGTCATGGAAATCGACAAGCGCACCCGCGACACCCAAACGTATCCGCTTCATATGTACGGCAAAGAGCCGGATAATGCTTTCTTCTCGCTCAGCGCGAATAGCATCGGCATCCTGCAGGATACGTTGTATTATGTGGACGGGTACGGGACGATTTTCCCCTTCTCGCTTGAAACCAACACCGTGGGAACTGCCTATTCCCTATCCCGCTTCGAGCGGAAAGCCTACTTGAACGATGAGATGGGCTATGTGCGGGGACCGTTTTTCTATCTGTACCGTTTCGACGAAGACAAACGTACGCACAAAGTGGAAAAATATCAGCTAGCGAACGGTACGCTGGTCTCGGAGTTACTCATTCCTAACTTGAGAGACGTCATCTCGCCTGAAGTTTACCTGTATGATTTTCAAATGTTGGGTGATCTGTAAGTGGAAAGGCTGCCTCGGGGTCATAGACCTTGGGGCAGCTTTTTTGTGGAGCCGCAGCTTCATTATATCGGTTTAATTTACCAATAGATCAACAGACACTAATTTTTGTTTAATAGACATACGCCCCCGTAATTGTGCCATCGTCAACCCTTCACCTGCAATACCCAACCGAGAAAATAAAGGAGGAGATCACCCGCAACATATCGCTAATGGGTACACCAAAGATGCATACTAATCACAGCAGGAGTTGACAAACATGCCAACACGAAAAGGATGGAACATTCGCTTTGCCAACATGTCGCTGCAAATCAAGCTGCCACTGCTCATCAGCGCTTTAGCCGTAGTTATGTTAGTTGGAACCAGCTCTCTATTATATTGGTTCAGTTCCGACTTGCTCTTGAAGGAAAGCAAGAACAGCATGCAGCTCAATGCCGATCGTATTGGAGAAGGCTTATGGTCAGCAGTGCAGCTCGAAGAGCAATCGATTTATCTGGGCTCGATTCATCGAACGTTTGTCGATTTGCTGCAACTGCGTGCGAAGAATGAGTTGCCTGAGGCTGATTTTTTCTCGAATAACAATCCTCTCTTTGTAAAAGCCAATGAACTGTTGGCAAAAAGCAGCCAGGGCAGCAATGGAGTCGAAGCGTTTCAAATTATCGATGCCAACGGCCTCGTCATTGCAAGCTCGAATCAAGACGCCATTCAGCAAAGCCGTACAGACCGCGAATATTTCAAAGCGGCCATGGGCGGGAAAGCATTCATAAGCGATGCGATTATTTCTAAGACCACGGGCAATCAGGTCGTTGTATTCGCTCAACCCATTCAAGCGGAGGATGACGGTGTGAAGGGCGTCTATATTGCAACCGTCAACACCTCATTTTTTGTGAACCAGTTGCAAGATGCAGGCAGAGCTGACCAAGGAAGGATCTTTATTACGAGCCGGAACGGGACTGTCATTTACCATTCTGCAGATAAGAACATGGAGGGACAAAAAGCAGAAGCGGCCAGATTTGTCGGAGTGCTGAGCAGCGCCCCGACAGGGGACATATTGCGCGGCGACATCGATGATCCAGACAACTATATTCGTTACACGAAGATTCCCGGTGCCGATTGGGTTGTAGTCGTGCATGACAGCTACGAAAACATCAAGCGTCCGCTCAATCAATTGCTGCTGAGCATTAGCATCATTACCGTGGTGGCATTGCTGCTTTCCTTGGGAGCAGGTCTGTTGATCTCCCGCTCGATTACCAATCCGATTATAAGATTGACCGGGCTGTTCAAGAGATTGGCTGCAGGTGACCTGACGGTTGTGGCCGCTGGAAAATATGAGAGTGAATTCAAAGACCTGGCGGACAGCTTTACGATGATGGTCGATCAGAACAAACGCCTTATTGCCAACATGAACAACTCGATACGGCATTTGAATACCAGCACGAACGAACTGGATTCCGCTTCCAAGCAAACCACGCAATCCATTCACGAGACGTCCCTCACAACGATGGAAATTGCAAAAGCGATGGAATCGCAAGCCCAAGATACGGAGCATATCGTCAACAAGTTCAACGGGCTTGGCGAGAAGATCGTCTACATAAACGGGACGGCCATGTCTGTAAAGGAAAGATCCGAGCAGATTATCGAAGTGTTCCATACCGGGAATCAAGTGGTGGAGAACCTTATCCAGATCAACGACAAAAATGAAGCAGAGGTGGGCAAAATCTCTGCCATGACGCAGAAGCTCGAAGCAAGCTCCAAACAGATCGGCATGATTACGGAAGCTATCGCGAAGATTGCGAGCCAAACGAATTTGCTGGCGTTGAACGCTTCGATCGAAGCTGCGCGCGCCGGAGAGCACGGCAAAGGATTCGCCGTGGTCGCTGCAGAAATTCGCAAGCTGGCGGAATTGAGCGCTAAGCAATCCAACGACATTAATGCCATCATCGAGCAGAACTTGCATCTGGTCGATGAAACCAACCATAGTGTGCAGGAGCTGCAAGAAGTATCTGCCAAGCAGGACGATTATGTCGGCCAGACGCAGCAATCCTTCCAAGTTATTTTGGAGAACGTCATGGATATATCGGAGCAAATCAACGGCATGGCGCAAGAAATGGCCGATATGGAGCAGGATAAGGACGATGTCATGGAGTTGGCCCAGAACTTATCGGCTTCGGGCGAAGAAGTGTCGGCTTCCGTGCAGGAAGTGACAGCGACCATTCAGGTGCAATCGGCCATGGTTCAGCAACTTTCTGACATGATCGAGAAAATTGACAATCTGACCAAAGAGCTGAGAGAAGCAGCTTCGAAATTCAAAACCGAATGATAACGGGATACTCCTTGATAGGATTCGTGAATTATAAAGCATCCGCTATACCAAGGTATAATTTTTAGTTTCCAATCAGTCTCCCCTTCGGTCAGTAACCGCGATGCCAGCATTGTCCAGATGCGCTCTATGGTATGGTCGAACGGTTGATGAATATACGAAGGGGAGCGTCTTCAACTGCAAATATACATTTGAAAATTCCCTTTTTGCGCCTTTCGTCACGCTGGACTGCAAAAGCGCAGTTCATTTTCGCGTAATCGCACCAATACGGGTAGCCGGCTCGTTTTGAACTGAACATTTGCAGTTCGTATGCTCCATTCCACCCTTGTCCAAGTCGAAAAGCACAGTTTCGAATTAGTTGCACGTTCTTAAGGTCGACTAAATTGAACGAGTTGAGGGAGGAATGCCCCTTCTGAACGAGAGGGAGAGTAGAAGAAGTACTTCTAATTCTACAAAAGTGCACAAGGGACCGCGCTGCTGGCAAGGCTCCGCATAATAGCCGCGAAAAAAACGGTCGACTGCAAAGTCGATCCGAGATAGACCGCTCCCTTACTGGATAGGCGGTCTATTTCCATTTATTTTCGGAATTAAGCACAACTCTAACTCATTTTTCTTATTCACAAAGAAATATTCCAATAGAGGCATTATCACCCTAGTTCTCCTGACGCAGAATTTCAGGAAACCTGTATCTCTCAGCCTTTTGCTCGTTAAGGGATGTCACTTTTTCTTTCTCTTGATTGAACAAACAATCTCACAAATGCACAAAACGATTCCTAATAAAAAAAAGAAGGGAACAAAAAAATTGTCGAAGAAAGTTGGGTATGAAACAGTTAAGTCCCTCCCCCCCTCATATCCAATCCACATCATATAAGTTGAAAAAAACGCCGAAACCCTCTCCCAAGTGTAGAAAAAACCGCTAAAAGCAAATGAAATAATACCTAGTCTAAGAATCACCTAAATCACCTCCCAACTTCCGGCAAGCATACCGCAAGCAGTTCTTCGATGGGATCTAATACAACATGGGTTAATTCTAAAAAGGGGCTTCCAGTGATTTTAATACTAACGATTCGTTCACTAGAAATACCCTTTTTCTTTCTTCAATATGGTTATTATATTAAGTACTTCCTATACTGGCAATCCTATCATTATCTTAATCGCATTTTCATATAAAATCAATTAAAGGGATATTTTTCTTGTAAAATCAACCGTTGTTTGATATATTGACAGGGAAATACAATATTATTAATAGGAGGTATAATCATGAAGAAAAGAAGAATAATAACATCTCTATGCTTCGCCATCTTACTTACTGTTTCATCCGCTTCTTTGGCACTAGCTCAATCTACTATATCTCAATCTAACGTTTTAAATGCTTATGGGAAAAAATTTACAATATCCCATAAAGCAGACGGGAAACTCACTCAAAAAGAACTTCAAGCAATTGCGGAGCAAGCTACATCTGAGGAAATTAGAATTGAAAATGTTTACCATGCTCCTACTGAAAACAGAGAAACTTTCACCCCATCTGCTTGGTATGATGTTTCAGTCGACTGGAATGTTGTAAAAAATGTCACCCAAAGAGACACTCCTTTACAAGCTAGACAAATCACCTCCGTTGCAGCAGGTTCAACTAAAAAAGTCACTGATACTTTCAAACTCAGCTCAAACTTTAAAGTTTCCGGTTCTGCATCTGCAAAAGGCCTCTCTGCTGCCGTAGAAAGCTCTTTAACAAGTGATATTACTCGAACTATTGATACAGTTTATGAAGGTCCAAAAATAGGCTCTGGTTATGTTTCAATAATTTATTGGATTACACCGTTTGTTAATAGAGGTACATGGAAGGCAGAAGGAACAGGATGGCCTTCTGGTGACAGTTATGGACCATACGATGGAAGCTTTGAAGATGCCAATAAGTTTGTTGAATGGTCCCAACCAATAAAATAATTAAAAGAACAAAACGGCCTCCTTCACGATCGTAGCAGGGGGCCGTTCACGTTTTGCCTTTGAACCTAATTATCCCTTGCCAATGATGAAAGGGAGCGGAACAAAACAATGGTACTGCGTAGGAAATGGCCGATATGGAGCAGGATAGTCCTGAGCTTGATTAGCGTTAATGTCCTGCCGTGAGTAAGATACCATGCAGAACCATATGGGTTTGGAAGTGAACTGCTTTCCATTTTCAATCCCATCGTATATTTTTCAAGCAAGAAGGAATACATCCCCATCCATAAGTTTTCACTGGGAGTGTTTAAACAAAGCTCTTGACAGACCACCAAAAAAGACCACATTGGCGGCTTGCGCCTCTGTGGTCTCTTCATCTTCTTTTCATTGAAATAACTTAACTAAAACCCAGCATTTCTACATAGATTACTCTACAATTTTTTCAATAGTAGGCAAAATCGCAATTGGTGGAAGTGACTTAGTCATTGCTTTGAAATAGACATTCAATCTATCTCCTACTACATATGTTCCATCTTCTGGAATAGGGACAACTAATATTTTGCCTTGATCGACTAGCTCTCTCCAATCTCCTTGCACTGCTTCTTCTTTTGTGGGAGTATCTGCAACAGTCATATACTTGTCGCCAACGGACATGATATATCCAGTAAAGGGTGATTGTTCTTGTGTCTCGACAGAGGATATAGAAGTGCTCTTCGGTGAAGAATCAACTGAATGCGCATAAGCCGGTGTGAATCCTACTGTGAATCCTAAACCTAAAGTAAGAATGGTTGCTACAGCTACTACTTTCTTTTTTGTGATCATAGTCATGAACCTCCTTGTAATTTTTGGTTTCATTTCCTTATTTCTATTCTACAAGCAATAACTCCTTTAATTTTCCATATACTTCATAAACTTGTCACAAAATAATAAAAAGAGCACTTAGGAATAAGCTCCTATGTGCTCTTAAACAGATGGGTGTCAACGCCGAAAAGGATTATCCCTTCCCAATGGGAAAGGGACTGACTACTTATTCATCCCGTTGAGAAACATCTCGGTATAGATGGACGCAATCTCGGTATCGCTCACAGGGCCATCCGGTTTGAACCATGTATAACACCAGTTGCAAGCGCCGAGAACGCCGAACGTCATCATATCTGCCGGCAAATCATTGCGGAATTCTCCGCTCTCCATTCCCTGCTCGATAATCAATTGAAAGTTGAACCGGAACTGGTCCCGCTTCCCCTTAATTTCGCTCAGGTCATCGCCTGTAATATGGAGCAGTTCACGGAAAAAGATTCTTGCGCTTCCTCCCCGGACTCCAATTTGTTGAATCAACATGCAGATGACATCAGACAGCTTCTCTTTCCATGATTTGTCCGGCTGCTCGATAATGCGGCGCTGCTGCTCAAGGATATGGTCAATGTACTGCAGATGAATTTGCGTAAGCAGTTGTTCTTTGCTGGTAAAGTAATAGTAGAAGGTTCCTTTTGTCACGCCCAGCGTATCGACAATGTCCTGAATCGACGTTTCGCTGAATCCTTTCTTTTCAAAAAGCGCGATGCTGTGCTTGATGATTCTATCTTTCATGGACGGCTCCAAGCGGGATTCTCCTCCTCATGTCGAATGAACTGTTTCTATGTTATCTTGAAAAATGGAGACATGTAAAGGAAACAAATGGGACTAAGAAGCCAAACTTGCAAGCAACGTCCTCTTTACATGGAATTAGCGCCTTCTTTTTTCGCTTTATCCCACGCTTCCTCCTGCAATTTGCGCCATAAAATTTTACCGCTGCCGGTTATCGGAAGTGAAGCAACGAACTCAACAATGCGGGGATACTTGTAAGCTGCCATATGCTGCTGCGCCCAGCTTATAATATCGCCTGCTTCCACCGTACCGCGCTTGTCTTCATACAGGACGACGAAGGCTTTGATTTCCTCGCCCTTTCTCTCATCCGGCACACCGATGACACAAGCTTCTTGAATAGCCGGGTGCTTGTAAAGAATCGATTCCACCTCCGTTGGCCATACCTTGAAGCCAGAAGCGTTAATCATGCGCTTCACACGATCGACGATGAAGAAGTATCCTTCTTCGTCATATCGCCCGATATCCCCGGTACGGATAAACGGTTTACCGTCCACTTCTATGAAAGCTTTCTTTGTGTCCTCCGGATTATTCCAATACCCTTGAAATAATTGCGGTCCGTTGATAATAATTTCCCCTACTTCTTGAGGTCCTTTCTCTTCAAGCGTCACAGGGTCAATGATGCGGGAGTCCACGTCGAACGCCGGGATGCCGAGACATTGCAGCTTCGGCCGATCGATCGGATTGCAGTGCGTTTGCGCCATCGTTTCCGACAGACCGTATCCTTCTACAAACCGAATACCGGTTGCTTGGTGCAGCTTCTCGCCGACGGCTTCCGGCAGCCCCGCTCCACCTCCGTTAATGACCGTAAGCGAGCTGATGTCGTACTGATGCAAGCGTGGATTGGCCAAAAAATCAATGATCATCGTGCTGATCCCGGTCCAATGCGTACACCCGTAGCGTTCAATCAGCAGTGCTGCCGTATTTCGCTCCCACCGCGTCATAATTACCATGGTGGAACCGATATAGATAGGCACATGCATGCTGTGAATCATTCCGCTCACATGGAATAACGGAAGCGTCGCCAATCCCTTCGATTCAGGCGTCAGCGCGCCCCAGAATGCGGTTGATATCACATTGGCCTGCACCGACTTGTGGGTATGCATGCAGCCTTTCGGTTTGCCTGTCGTACCGGAAGTGTAAGGCAGAACCGCCAGATCACGCGCCTCCGTCTTCGGGAAAGGCCGCGGTTCGATTGCGGCCGCCATAGCTTCTGTCCATGGAATGACTTGCGAGGATGCCGCTTCGAGCCGCGGGGCCTTGCAGATGTCCGGCACTTCTGCGCCTGCGATCTTGCAGTAGTCAGAATAAGTAGCGAGAATAATGCGTTCCAGACAGCTGGACGCAAGCAGCGGTTCGATACGCGGATACAGCTCCTGACTGACCAGGCCGACTCTCACGCTGCCGTCTTCGATAAAAAAAGACAGCTCTTCCGTCAGATTCATCGGATTAATCGGCACGACGATGCCGCCAGACCGCAAAATCGCGTAATAGGAGATAATGAATTGAGGGCTATTCTGCATGTACAACAGCACACGATCGCCTTTCTGAACACCCAGATGGAGCAAATAAGCGGCCATGCGGTTTACTTCTTCCAGTAAAGTTCGATAGGAGAAAAAATTATCATAATAAATGATGGCTGTCTTATCTGGGTAGCGGCGGGCGGTAACTTCCAAATTGTCGCTCAGCGTCGTGTCCGGAACCGAAAGTGTAGCAGGCATTCGCGCAGGCCAATATGCAAAATAGGAACGTATCACCAAAAATTCGCCTCCTCATTCATACCAATCTCGAAATCTCTGGAACTGCCAACAGATAGAGCCGTTCTGCTAGCGGCCTTTAAATGACGGTTGCCGCTTTTCTGTAAACGCCTGCACCCCTTCCCGGTGGTCTTCGGTCGTAACCATCATCGCCTGTGCAGTCCGCTCCCGCTCAAGAATATGATCCAAGCTGGACGCTAATGACTGATCTGCGATTTTTTTGATCATGCCATATGCCTTGCTAGGCCCGTTCGCCAAGCGGGAGGCGTACTGCATGGCACCCGCTTCCAGTTCTTCAAGCGGATACAGCCGGTTGACGATGCCAATGCGGTGCGCATATTCCGCCTCAATCGGCTCTGCGCTGAATAACAGCTCTTTGGCCCGGTGTATTCCGATCAAATGCGGCAAGAAGAAGAGTCCTCCTCCATCGGAAATCAGCCCCACTTGAGCAAAGCTCATCGTAAATTTGCTGCCATTCGCCGCCAGAATCAAATCGCACGCCAGTGCCAAGTTAAAGCCCGCACCAGCCGCAAATCCATGCACAATCGCAATGACAGGCTTCTCTATTTCCTTGATGAATTGGATTAACTTATTGAGCTTCCCGATATGATCGTATACGTTCTCTGGGGTTGCATCGCCCATCGTCTTCACGTCGCCGCCCGCACTGAAGGAACGTCCCGCACCCGAAATGCAGATAACCCGAATGTCCGCGTCCGCTCTCGCCTCTTCTAACGCCTCGATTAATCCCAGAATCATCGGCGCACTGAACGCATTCAGCGCCTCCGGACGGTTTAATTTCAGTGACAGGACATGCCCATCCTTATGTGCCAGCAAATGTTCGTTACCCATATTCGTTCAAACCTCCCTCGTTTCATTTCTTTCGCAAGCAAACCTCGTATCTCTTAAAAGCGCCGTTTGGAATATGCATTCATCGCTTGCATCCTGCCCATCTATGTTGGACAACGCGTTTGCCTACCGCTCCCCGCGTTCCGCTTGCCGCAACGCGTGCGCAACCAACGCTTGCACGGTTTCATTGAAGCGGGCAAACCGTTCATCCTTCGTCTGTCCCTTTTTCCAACGGTAATAAATTTGCTGACAGATGACGGCAAGCTTGAAATAAGCAAACGTCACATAGTAATGAATGTCCGACACATCACGTCTGCTTCGTGCCGCATAAGCTTCCAGAAATTCATCCCGCGTCATAAATCCCGATCGAATCGTCAACGGAGCATGCCCCAAGCCGCGCAACAGCTCCGGCGGGTCATCCTCCTCGAACCAATAACTGAGCGCAGCACCGACATCGGCCATCGGATCTCCAATCGTCGCCATCTCCCAGTCGAACACGCCAGACATTTCACTTATATTGCTGCCGGAGAACATCACATTGTTCAGCTTATAATCATAGTGAATGACAGTCGGATCTTGTGAAGCCGGCAGTGAGTCGACAAGCCACTTTTTAAGCTGCTCCGCTTCCTGAATCTCCTCTGTCTTCGCCCGCTCATACCGTTCCACCCAGCCATGGACTTGCCGCCGCATAAAGCCGTCCGGTTGGCTGATCGCTGTCAGGTTCGTCTCTTGGTAAGGCACCTCATGCAGCTGCACGAGTGTTGTCACCATCGTCTCGGAAATTTTTCTCCCCAACTCGGGCGTGTATTCCACATGTGGCGGAAAGCTTCGATCCAAAATGACTCCGTGCCGCCTCTCCATAACGAAGAACGGACTGCCGATAACCGAGATGTCCTCGCAGTATAAATACGGACGGGGAGCGAGCGAAAAAAATGGATGCAGCCGGTCGAGGATTGTGTATTCGCGCTCCATGTCATGCGCTTTGGGCGCAACTGGACCGAAAGGAGGACGACGCACAACCGCCTGCCACTCTCCCATGCGAATTTGATAGGTTAAGTTGGAATGACCCGTCCCGAACTGTTCGACTTCCATCGAACCGCCAGACGGAATGTCCAGATGATCCCGCAAATACGTCTCAAGCGCAGAGAAATTCAGTTCTTCGCCCTTCCGAACGGGAATCGTGTCCTTCGGTAATGCATCTTGCTTGGACATCGTTTATGCAAGCCCCCTTATCGTATGATTACTTTCAAACCGTGGTCGAAGAAATGCCGCCGTTTTCCAATACGAAGCTACATTGCTGACATGCCTCCATCAACCGTCAGCACTGCGCCAGTCATGTAGTTGGAAGCGTCTGATGCCAGAAATACGGTGCTGCCCTTGAGATCGCTATCAGAGCCGAGTCGCCCCAGCGGAGTGAGGCCGAGAATTTGTTCGCTTCCATGATGAAGTATCTCCCGAGTCATCTTGGTCGGGAAAAAACCGGGCGCAATCGCATTAATGTTAATATTATGCTTGCCCCACTTGACCGCCAAATCTCTCGTAAACGCGATGACCGCTCCCTTGCTCGCGCTGTAGCCGACAGCGTCCAGCCACTTCGGATCGGTTCCGCTCAGACCAGCTATGGAAGCAATGTTGATAATCTTGCCGCCGTTCTGTTCGATCATGACCCGGCCAACCGCCTGCGACATTAAGAACGTTCCGGTCACGTTAATGTCCATTACTTTATTCCAGGCTTCCAGCGGCATATCGACCGCGGGCGCACCCCATGAGGCGCCGCTATTATTAACGAGAATGTCGATGCGCCCGAACGTTGCTGCCGTTTGTTCCACAACGCGCCGCACATCTTCAGGATTTCTTACGTCGCAAGCCATAGCCGCGCATGACACGCCCGTGTCCTGTTGAATCCGCGTTACGGTCTCCTCGCAAGTCTCCACATTCCGCGAGCACAGGACAAGATTGGCCCCTGCTTCGGCCAGCCCTTGGGCAATCTGTGCCCCGAGCCCGCGGCCGCCGCCAGTAACAATCGCGGTTCTGCCCGTCAAATCAAATAATTGTTTGGCGTTCATCCTCCGTACCCCCTTCATCTACCACGCCGATATACAGATCCATTTAGACCGTAACCGCTTTCATGTTTTCGTGTTTTCTCAGCTCAAGCTTGGCAATCGCAGCTTTGTGCACTTCATCCGGACCGTCCGCCAGACGCAGCGTTCTCGCATTGGCCCAATGCGCAGCAAGCGGGAAGTCTTCGCTGACACCGGCGGCGCCCAGCGCCTGAATGGCCCGATCCAGCACCTGCAATGCCATATTGGGCGCTACCACTTTAATCATGGCAATCTCCGCCTTAGCCGCCTTGTTCCCGACCGTATCCATCATATAAGCCGCTTTCAGCGTCAGCAGGCGCGCTTGTTCGATCTCGATGCGCGAAGCGGCAATCCAATCTTGAATTACGCCCTGCCGCGCAAGCTCCTTCCCGAATGCGGTACGCTGCAGAACGCGCTTGCACAGTTGCTCGAGTGCACGCTCCGCCGCACCGATCAGGCGCATGCAATGATGGATGCGCCCGGGTCCCAACCGTCCTTGCGCAATGGCAAATCCCTTGCCTGATTCCCATAGGATCGAATCGGCAGGCACATGCACTTCGTCATACTCAATCTCCGCATGACCGTGCGGCGCGTGATCATATCCGAACACTTGAAGCATGCGGTCAACCCGGACACCGGGTGTATCCATGGGCACCAAAATCATCGACTGCTGCTCGTAGAGCGGCGCGGCCGGGTCGGTCTTCCCCATCACGATCGCCACCTTGCAGCGCGGGTCGCCCGCACCCGAAGACCACCACTTGCGTCCGTTCACGACGTACTCATTCCCTTTACGCTCAATTGTCGCTTCGATATTCGTCGCATCCGATGACGCGACATCCGGTTCCGTCATCGAGAAGCACGAACGGATGTCCCCTTCAAGCAAAGGAATGAGCCATTTGTCCTTCTGCTCCTGAGTACCGTACCGAACGAGGACCTCCATGTTACCCGTATCTGGAGCTGCGCAGTTGAATACTTCGGGCGCAATGAGCGAACGGCCCATGATTTCGCACAACGGCGCGTATTCTAAATTGGTAAGACCCGCACCATATTCGCTGTCCGGCAAGAACAAATTCCAGAGTCCAGCTTGCTTGGCCTGCTGCTTCATCTGCTCCATAATTGGCGGAACCGTCCACCTGCTGCCGGCCTGATGCAACTGCTCTTCGTACGTCTTTTCATTCGGATATACCACTTCATTCATGAATTCCAGCAACGATGTCTGCAAGGACTGCACCTTCTTGGAGTAATCAAAATTCATACGAATTTCCTCCCTTCGTTCAACATACTGACCGGATAGTATGTTGACGTTATAATCACTATAGATTAGTTTTCCAAAATATTCAAGAGATTCCTTTCTCTAAATTGCGCTCCATTTCTCTGCACGTGACGCCCTTCTCGTCTGGACTGGTACCATGGGTGAACTGCTGGGAATAGGCGATGCGTGCGTATACGGAGGGGATTTATTTCGATAAACTGAACAGATTTAACGAGTCATGTAATTTTTTACTATTTTATGTATTCTCCATTTAATAACTGTATAAATGGTATATATTCCTGTAGCATTCGCAGTGTTGTTAACAAAATTATTCAAAAGTAGGAAGATACGAAACTATCTCCACCACACTGCAACACATGACGGTGTTCTCTTTGAAAGAAAACCCTAGCAAGTGTTCAGTATAGTGGAGGACCTTATTAATAAATCTCTAATCCGATTAATAAATATCACGGAAGGCATACTGCCATCCATATTAAATTTACATCATGGGGCATATTATGAAATTATCTAGAAAAGATCGAAAAATAAAAATAGCCTGCCTAGGCTTGATATTAATACTCTCTTTATCGATATATTTTATATATCAGAGTAAAGATACTTCATTAAACACGAAACAATTCAATGGGAAAATTGTATCTGAATCAGAAAAAAGAGTTTTAAAGGACCAACACCCGCTATTATCTAAATCAGAAAAGGTGGTTAGTAACTCAACAATGTATTCATATGCCCACAAATTCCAAATAGATAAAGAGTTAGAAAGGAAAATCAAATTACCTGGCGATGATTCTTATTCGTATTACAACAATTCTAATCAAAGCAATATAATTAAGGGCGAGTTTATTGTTGATACGAAATTGAATGGTGGAACTATAAAGTTAATATTCCTTCAAGGAAATAAAACTGCTTTAATTAAGTCACCTGAAGATAGTCAATGGTATTCTACAGTAACCATTCATTACAAAGAAAAATCTACAACCATAATACCATTAGAAATAATGTGGGATATTCAAAGCAATGAAGAACTAACAGTAATTCCTATTCATTCTGAAAAACATTATGACGGATCTTATTTAGCTGTCTCAAGATACGCAATCCTAAATTCCAACGAATTGGATAAAATAAATGCTGCTGCTGTCCATGATAATTTAGATATAAATCAGGAACTTCTTAATGATCCTAATATATCAGTTTTTCCTTTTCCAAAACTGTACGATAATAAAATGAACGAACTGACAATAAGAAACAAAAGTACTAACTTTATTGCAACGAATCCCCCTCAAAGAATGATACTTGATGCCATTTCATTTAACACAAAAATCGATATCATATTTATCGATCAAGATGGAAAAATAGAAAGGGTTATAGAAAATATAGACGTAATTAAAGGGTACAAAACGGAAATTGATTTTGAAGAATCTCTCTTGGAGGAAATAAATGCGCCTGAGAAAGAGTTTTACGTTTTAATTACGAATAACAGAAATCGAGAGATGATAGCTGATATGAATAGAATTAATGAACTGAATCAACCTTATCCAACTACATTTAGTTTAATTATTAAATTCTACAAATCAGTCAAATAGTATAAATATAGATTCCAAATATCACCTTTCATATATTTAAGGCCTTCACTTAAAAGTGAAGGCCTCAGCTTGTCGAGAAAGTTCTCGACAGCTATTTTCACCTAATATCTTGACTTTCCTCCTTAGAATATTCTTGCTGACTTCTTCGGTTAGGCTACTGTTTATCTTGGCAGATGCACCTGATGATACGGAAACACCACCCCTCATAGGTCCGTTCAATACTTTCGATAAACTGAACAGATTTAACGATGCAGAGTAGCATGTGGCAGATCTAAAAACGAGCGCCTCCCATTGAGAGAAGCGCTCGCCGTTTAAACGTATTCATTTCTTGCTGTTACCTTTCCTCTCGTGGGGAAGTTTCTCACGTATCCTACTACAGGAGGCCGGTAAGCTTGCCTGTCCTCATAGGTACGTTACAAACACCCAGAGGTACATGGACTTACCTGGGACTATTATAGGTTTCAATTCCTCATAGGTACGTTACAAACCTAACAACACGTTTCCCGAACTGGCCGCCGGAATCAAGTTTCAATTCCTCATAGGTACGTTACAAACTTTCAATGTACCGTCCTTGGAGAATGGTGTTTCGTAGTTTCAATTCCTCATAGGTACGTTACAAACTTCTGTCTTTCGTTCTCGGATCATCAGTACGACCAAGGTTTCAATTCCTCATAGGTACGTTACAAACTATCTCGAACAGCCACTTAAGCAGAACGCGGAGCGGTAGTTTCAATTCCTCATAGGTACGTTACAAACGCATACAGGCGCAGATGGATTCGTTGGTTGCGGGCAGTTTCAATTCCTCATAGGTATGTTACAAACCACCTAAATTCTTTTCAACCTCGATGGCTCTACTGATGTTTCAATTCCTCATAGGTACGTTACAAACTTGCGAATGCCATCGACATGCGAAGACATAATGACGGGTTTCAATTCCTCATAGGTACGTTACAAACTCCACAAACGCGACAATTTGCCCCGTGGCTACCGATTGATGTTTCAATTCCTCATAGGTACGTTACAAACTGCGATAGGAGGGGATTGGAATGAAGGTAGCTATCAAGTTTCAATTCCTCATAGGTACGTTACAAACGGGGTTGATGCAGTTTCTTTTTGGGATATGACATAGTTTCAATTCCTCATAGGTACGTTACAAACTCTAATTCAAGGGAGGTAGTATTAATGGCATACGCGCGTTTCAATTCCTCATAGGTACGTTACAAACACATAACCGTGCTATAAGGAAGAAGGACAAATATAGGTTTCAATTCCTCATAGGTACGTTACAAACCCGTAAAAAAGCTTTAATAACGGCGTTTTGAAAAAGTAACAATTAGAAACTTATGCCTATCCTAAACCTACTGTAACATATTTATCCTTGATACTACAGGCTATACAGCCAAAACGGTTGTCGTCGATCCCCCGGGGTTTTTGCACTATTGGGGGTCGACGACACATTTACAGAATAAAACTGATTTCGTTTTTTTTCAATGCCCATGATTTCACGATTAGTATATCGTTGAGTCCTCCACGTATAAATAATGATGGAGTCCTCCTCCTCATCCATAATTCTCTTTAATTCAGCCTTCAATTTTTTCAGGTTAGCCTCGGATATTTCTCCTTCAAAGACGGAATTTTGTACCCAATTTAAATACTTTCGGAATGTCTTTTCTAACTTTTCCCCACTTATCAAGCGTGAAGTAAATCTTCAGCGAATCGAGTTTATATTTTTTCCGGCTCATAGACAGGTTCAGTTGAAACTGAAACATATTTGTGTTGGCCTTCCGCTCTATAGTTCCTAGCTAGGCAGTAAATTGTAGCAAATTCACTTCCCCCTATAAATGACGAACAATTTCATATAGGCCGTGTCCGTTTGAATTTTTGCCTCCTAATCCAACATTATAAGTTAATTGAATTAGTTCTATGTCGCCTTCCAGCATAAAATCTCCCATCCACCCCCGTATCACCGTTGACTTGAAGTGCGTCGTTTTGGAACGCAACTGCTCTTTATGTAAAGGGGTTATGACTAACCTTTTCTTTTCAGATGCTTTGCCATATATCGCTTCATATTTTTTGAGAGCGTTCGCTTGAATAAGCGGACTAAACTCCTCTTCACGGGGGGAGTAGTAATATGTCTTCCTCTTATTATTGAGCATAAAAGTACTGTACATCGTTACGGGCGTAAGAAAACGGATGTGCATTTTTTCGCTGAGCGTTTCATGAATTTGTTCAATAGACTCTACTTGCACCCTATGTTTTCCTAATTGAAGGTTATCCTTGAGCATTAAAGTTGATACTAATTCTTGAACTAATTTTTTGTCATACGCTGAAAAGACCAACGAAACATGCGGCGTCAAAAACTCAAGAGTTTGAGAGGTTTTATCCATTCTGTATGGCCCATAAAGCTTGGTATAGGTGAACATACGAAATTGCCGTTTTCCTTTTTGGAAACCGGTGTTATGCAAAAAATCCCGGTAATCATTATCCTGGATACTATGATAGATAAGGCCATGAAGCCATTCTTGATGGTTAACAGGAACTGCTATATAAGATGAACTAATGATGCCAACTACATCCTGACGCAAAGACGATCAATGATATTCATAGGGTTTTTCATGATGTGTTCCATGAAGGTACAAACGTTCTGGCGAATCTCTGCCACGGTATGGTAGAAGACATTATTAATGACATCGGATTTCAGCCACTTCCAAAGCCCTTCGACGATATTGAGCTGTGGGCTGTAGGGCGGTAGAAAGACCAGTCGGAGTCTGCCATTCATTTCGGCCAGAAACTGTTCCAACAGTTTGGCGTGATGGATGCGCCCGTTGTCCAATATCAATACGATTTTCCCTGGAGGATAGGCATCGACGACTTTCTGAAGGAAGGCGAGGAAGGTTTCAGCCGTGTACTGCTCATCTTCCTGCCATACGATACGACCTGTCGCATAATCGAGCGTTGCGAGCAACTTCACGCCTCTATGCTTGCCCGTGGTCTTAATGATTCGTTGTTTTCCTTTTGCAAACCATGTGTATTGAAGGGCTTGATAATCTCGAATCATGCTTTCATCTTCAAACAAAATATGATCAATTTCGCCGTATTCATATTTTTTTAACCCTGGAAACGTGGTTTCGACAAACTCTTTTTGCTTCTCTTCGTCAGCCGCTGCCAGGGTATAGGTCGGCTTGGTGTAACTTAATCCCAGCCGATGCATCATCTTGGATACGCCTCGAATGGAGTAATCTCGTCCGAATTCACGGTGGATGTACAATCTGATGATCTCTAGTGTCCAGTTAAACTTAGCGGTGAACCCGACTTCGTGAGGCAATGAGTTGATAATCACTTGCTTCAATTGGGTCTGTTGTTCCTTCGTTAACCGCTCTGGCGCTCCGGTCGAGAATTTCATGTTCAAACCATCGAGTCCGTGCTTTCGATAAGTTCGAATATATTCCTTGACCGTATATTCCGATCTTCCGATCGAGGTTGCAATTTGGTTGTAGGGGTAACCAAGTAAGTAGAGTCGAACGGCTTGATACCGCTCAAACATCCGACGACCTTTTTCCTGCTTTAGGCATAGTTCCACTTCTTGTAATGCTTCCACGTTGGATTCCATAACACTTCACCCGCCGATTCGTTATTCTTTCTTATTCGACGTCGAGGGGATTAAAATCCTTTCCAGAAGAGATGGGAGTCTTTAGTTCAAATTATATAGTAGTCAAAATCTAAAAATACCGAAGATCCGTTAAATTTCATTTCCTCGTTCAAAATCCTGTGATAGCGCTACAAGCTACTTACTTCCATGCCCTGAATTTAATCCTCATAGGTACGTTACAAACAAGCTATCGGATTTCGGGCAGAGCAGTATTTACAGAGGAATTTAATCCTCATAGGTACGTTACAAACCGGAGGCCTATCGTTCCTTCTGTCTGAAGGTTCAAGAGAATTTAATCCTCATAGGTACGTTACAAACTCGTGAAAACCCTGCTGTTTATATCGTTTTTCTGAAATTAATATAAATCTTAATTGAAAAGTAACAACATCAATGTACCACACTTTTCCTTGATGTCATAGGTTTTGCGATAAAGTTCAATTGTCGTCGATCCCCCAGGATTTTTACGCTATTGGGGGTCGACGACAACTTAGACCCAAATCATATACACCCTTACTGCGGAACCTGTACCACTTACTTCTGGGACGTTTTTAAGCGCCACGACTTCGGATATCCTCCGCCTTTTCCGTTATTGCTATCCTTGGCTATCTCATCTGCTGCATTATCCCAATTGACATGTTTCGGGTTTTGCTTCGTGCCGGCCCCTCCGGTAATCATGCTCTCTTCCACTTTGCTAAGCACATAATTTTCGAAATGAACCTTATCAAAATAAGATATACTGCATGCTTCTTTCGTTCTGTTCATTACGTCAATAAACTGTTCAATATACGCCGATCGATTCTCTGATGTCTCAGTCGGATTCATGATCAACGCATCGAAGTTGGCATCTTTGCGTTCTAATCGAACTTGCTTGATATGAATTTGTACCTTGCCGAATCCATACGGCTTCGCTCCGCCAATAAGTTCATATGCCTTATCAGCGAGATCGCGATACTCTTCTGTGTATTGGCTGTATTTGCTTGCAGCAAGTACTTCTTTCCAGTCCAGGCTTAGCAGCAGCAATCCCAGTTCTGCTTCGGACAAGTTTCGGAAATCAATTTCCCCTGTGAGACGAACGTCATCACAAGATATGACTTGTCTAGTACTTACCATATTTTTGAGCTTTTCATTTTCACTTCGTGGCTCTATCGGTTCAGGCAACACGTGATAGTGTTTATATCCGTTTAATTTAATATTTTTATCTTCATAAGTAAGCTTCTCTTCTGACGTCTGCCGCAGATACATTCCGCTTGCCGTTGCAGAAGGAGTCATAAGCAATAAATACTCGACCTTTCGAAATTGAGCTTGACCTTGAATATCAAGCGGACTGAACCGAATTCTGGACTTATAGGCGATCGGGTAGTCATTATTCTGATCCTGTCCGTCTGGAATGAACCCAAATAAAGCATTGGCATAATCTATTTTTCTTTTATCCTGAACACCAATCAATTCGCCCAATGTTCTAAGATATGGAATTTTAAAATATGGAGTACGTCCAATGCTTTTCACTTCCCCCTTTTCACACTGGTAGAAAACGATTAACCCATCCTTAATATCCCCTTCTTTATTCTGTGACTTGGCGAATATTTCAGCTAACTTTTCATATTCATCAAAAATATTATAGAATGCCTTAACCGTGTCTTGTTTTCGTGTATCAGTTATGCGGAATTTATCTAAATTTTGATTATATGCATTGATAACGGATGGCGGCACTAGAATGGACTCAACATTCTCAACAGGACCTAGTACAAAATAATGGCTTCGCTTCGAGCTTGCATTCGATGAATTGAATAGATATCCTTTTTGTGTTAGTTCTTTCGAGTGGTTACAAGCCAACTTATCAATGCCGCCATTAGCGGATGCTTTAAAGTAAACCCTTCTTTGATAAGGAATAAAATTCGCATTTCTATGGTATTTAAAGCTCTCCCAATACATTAAATTTATTTCTACCTTTAATCCCCATCTGTCCACATATAACTGATAGAGATTTTCCAGTTTTTCATTTTCAGATTCATTCGTATTTTCAGGTCGAATCTTGATTAATTCAGATAATAACTTCTCTTTGACTTTAGAAAGACTACTACTTTGAACTTCACTCATTCTTCTATTTAAAGCAAAATCCCGAATGAAAGTATTGTCTATTTTTCGCTGAAGAGGTTTTAATGTTTCTTTTAATAGCTCCCGAAGCTTTTTTATCTCTCTTGTTTTCTGTTCGATTTCATCTTGCTTTTTATTAAAATTCTTAACTCTGTTATTCTTCCAGTTATATATGGTAGAGAATTGCTCCCCATGTACATTCATTTGCATTAAGCGATGTTCTTTAATGGAAAGAAAAAACTTATCTCCCAACTTGCTTGCAGGAGTCACATAAAATTTATTGTTTTTTTTCTTCAAAAATCCAACTTGAATCGTACGTTCAATTCCAATTTTACCATCCGGTGTCCCTAATAATCGTGTGTGATAATGATCCTTAAGCTTGTCTGTAAAATCACGGTACACCATCTCTGTACGATCAATAAATTCAGGATAACCGGCACTCAATATTTCAGCATTTGCCCGTATTTTGCCCCTGATCGTGCTGCCGCTTATAAAGAAATCGTCGCTGCTCCATTTTCCCCTTACTTCTATTGCCAGATCGGAATGGGGGCGTATCTCATATTCGATGCATCCGCTCAAGCCGGAGAGATCATTATGCTTGGGAAGATCGCCCCCTGACTCTGTACATTCATATGGGAATTCGCGATGCTCCGGTTCGGCAAAAGGAATAAAATCATATGGCAGCTTCACATAAGTCGTTTCTTGCTTCTTCTTTCCATATTGATTCCCGTTTCCCGTTCTATTCGGTTTTCCTCTATCCTTCCACACGCCGTTCACTCCTCCGTTAAACGGTACAACACCGTCTTGTCTACATATGCCAAATGACTATCCGTATCATGTTTCATATATTCGATCACTTCGACGGCCTTATAAACCTTTACTTCTTCCGCATTATCCCGTTTCTGATTCACGATCGATTGATCGAGTTTATACGAGCGAATAATTTTCCATTCATCTGATACGGCATGGTCATGCTCCAGCGGTTCGTACATCGCCAATTGTCGTTCTAGTTGGCTGATAAAGATTTCTTTGTCTTTATTAAAAAAATGCGCTTCAAGCAAGGCGTTCTCATCCATTGCTTCTTGTAACGCCTTCCTATGATCATGCTCTCTTCCAATCAGCACTTGACTCAGCAGATGGGCAATGACAAAATATTCTCCACCGTCAAGCTGGTTCGCCCATTCTTCCCGGTTAAACAACGTATGCGGCATCTTCGTTGCACCACCCTTTAAATGATTCATAGCATGCTTCGAGCCAGTTCCTGTTACGATCCGATAATTCGTTGGTCTCGATGCTCCATCGTTCCCCTCCGGCATCAACCTCTACCATGTTTGCCGCAAACTGTCCTAGTCCGATTACGGTTCTTCCTCCAATCGGCACGTCACCTGCTCCGATTCTACGTAACACGTAAATGAGAGGGAATATATAGGGACTAAGCTCGCCATCTGCTATGTCGTCAAGAGCGAGACTCAAGCGAATATTTGTTTCGCCCTGGATTTCTTGTTGGTGCTTCAAAGCCGAGCTATATGCGCCTCCGGTCAGTCGATCAATTTTGATGTAGACAGGACACGTTTCTGCTTTCGTTCCGTCTTTTTTGCTTGCTGTGTTGCGGTCGATTTCGACTAACCGTGTTTTTTCAAGAATGGCATCTGAAAATACAAGTCTGCCTCTCTGATCGATACTGCCAAACAATTCAGCACATTTATGTTCAACGAACTCGTCCAATTCCTGAGCATTCATCGCTTCTGCAGTTTTCATTCGTTTGAGTAAGAGACGGATCTCATTTTTGATTAATCCTTTCAAGCTCGTAGAAGGAATGTAGTATTTCCCCTGCTTGTACAGCAATCCCGTCATGTCCTTGCATGAAGGATCGTTAAGTTTGAAATTCTGGTAGACGCCATACGGAAAACATCCATTCATCGAGAAGGTTACGCTGGCAGAAGACTTTGGCTGAAATCGGTTCAAAGTCTTCCAGTCGACGGAGATTCCTTTTCCTTTATCCCTGTCATCAAATATGTATCGTTCCAGTTCCTCAATGCTATCTAGTCGAAACTCGCGTTTGCGGAGTTCTTTTATCTCAAAAGCCCCGAATCCGTTGCTTTTCTGTCCGCCAAGCCGGAGCTGTCGTGTATCCAATCCCTCGGCCCATGTCCCGATGATTTGCTCCAATTCGCTTGCAAGAAGTCCATCATTTTGCTTGCTCGAATCATCTAGATCGATAAGCTCTATAAGTTCATCACTTTCAATACGGAACGTAATTTCCGATCCTTCCGGAAAATGATACAGCGTATATTTATGTTTATCCTTAGCGGAACCGTATTGCGGATCGATCGCAGTTCCTTCTTTGACCACCTCATCTGAACAAACAACGATCCCATCACTTATATATAAGTTGCTTTCTTTAAAAGCCGATACTTGGTCGCCGCCCATACTCTTCAAAATAAGCTCTTCCGGAATCGCATTACGATTTAAATAATCCCGAAGGGCTCCCCCAATCGCATTTCCCAGTACAAGCGGTTGACCATGCGCATTTCTTACTAGTTCCCCCTGCTTGCTATCACCGAAATACGCCGGCGTTACTGCGCGAATCGTGAATTGATACGTTACTGCCCGATTCATTTGTCCTTCCTCCTTTGCTCAACATGCAGTCCCGTGTAGAGAAGTTCGGCTATGAATTGCTGCTCCGGGTAGCGGGCTTGAGAGAACAACAACGATCCCTTCTTGCCGTTCAACTTATTTTGGGCAAATCGGCTTAAGCTTCCTGAAGAAGTAGCGGCTGAGCAAATGAATGTGATTAACTCTTTAAAATGATGACCGGCGATCGAACATAAACGGTTATCTTTTTTATAGAAGCGATCCGTATTATCAGGAGGCAGAGAAGGTAACCCCCCATTTTTAAGCTGCTTGATTAACGGTTGCAGCGTCTCCTTCATCTGCTGCAGTTGGCTGCTGTTCAATTGATCAGAAACGACGGAACGTTCACCGCTCTGAGCGTCTTGCTCCTGTAATTTGCACGTCAGCAATTCCAGCCAACGCTGTTTCGCGGGCTCAAGCCCCGACAAAAGAATCGACATCACTTCTTCTTCCTGCGGATTTACTCTGCACTCTGACTCGGTATATTTGGCGCTATCTTCCCGATATTCCGCTATTGGCTGTATAGAGCGAACCGCCATTTGTTCCGGGTAGGAGAGATTCACAGCAAGCCATCCGTAACCATCCTGAACGCGATAGCCCACTGGCTTGCATTCTAGAGCTTGCTTCACTTGTTTCAACTCTTCTGATCCAAGTTCTGTATTCAGCTGATAGACCAGAACTGACCCTGCTTTCAAAGTCGTTTCTTTCGGGTATCTGGCTTTCCATGTCATGTTGTAACCTTCGGTCATGCCCACTTGAACATACTGCTTGATTAGCTTCACAGAAACGCCCGTTATACGGTGAATCTCACTTTCCGGCAAATAGTTGACAGGCTGTCCGAATTCATTCCGAAATACGCAATCCGAGAGACAGGTGATCGTGAGTTCGGATGATGATGTTGCGCTGTTTAACAACGCGTGTAATCCCAACTGTTCTGTTGCTTCTCTGTACCCAGTCACATGAATTCCGAGCGGTTGCATGCGGCATAATCCGTAACCTGAGCCCTTTGCGCCGCCCAAATACAAATTCATCGGCTGCTGCAATATAGGCTCGAGTACGCTTGACATTGATTCGTCATATCGAATGATCGTCCGGAATGTATGTCCAGGGGCGAGGGCCTGATAACGGAACAGATTTTCTCGTTCCTTCTCTCCCTTATTGCGGCTTGTATTATGATGAAGGCGATACTCTTTAACGGGATTCAGCCCTGTCAGTTCGCCATTTTGGACGGATATGAACCGAAATGCCAAAGCATCATGATTAGAGAGTTCACTGCCATCATGCAAGTTCGTCAGCGCAATCGTTCCGGCATTCCCGGAATGATCATACCGGCTTTCCGCTTTCGCTCGGCGATATTCGTGCTTGTTAATACGCAAGTGCTGCGGTGCCGGGATATACAAATTGCCGTCAACGCAAGGATAAGCGTTATAGCACTCCATTTGGGTCAGAATAGCGTTCTTGCAATCATCGAAGAGCCTTCTGCGAATGAGCTGCCCGATAATCGCTCCCCGGATGGTGGAGCCTGGAATATAATCTTTTGACGGCTCAATTTGATTTGCTTTATTTCCACCCGCTCCGATCTTTAGCGGCTCCAGATTTGTAATTTCTATCACGCTATACAATTGCATGCTGTTCACCCTCTTTACAACTGACCTTGCAGAAATCCGCATCCTTCCCATCAACGAGCAGCCTTGCCGTCACTTCGCCCCGCCCCCGGTGAATGCCGGCTCCTATCCGGCGAAATGAAGAGACAATCCGCTGTAAATCTGCCAAGAGATTTGATAAATCCTGTTGGTTGATTCGCTTCAGATAGTCCGCATCATAAGCATATGGTTCCATCGTGATGGATGAATAAAAGACTAGTCCTTGCTTGACCGTATGATACGTAGTAAGCATTCCCTCTTTTGCCGACCCGTTCTCTAGTTGAATTCCTGTCCGAATATGGGTTTGCGACTCGATGAGATCATGCGGTGTAATCCGATAATACCCTTCGTCCTCATCTTCGGCTTGCAGCGCGATGAATCGGCTGCGAATGCGTTCATCCAGTTCCAAATGGCCGAAACGCAATATGCCTGGCTGCTGACGACAATATACTTTCAAGAAATCAGGGTCACCTTGAGCGCACAATCCTTTTGCAAAAAGATCGATTTCTTCCTTGTTGATCCCAAACAAGACCACGATAGACTTAAAAAAGGACTTGGCACGCTCTCCCTTCTTATCGATTTGCTGATACTGCTTTAATAGCCAGAACGCTTGGCGTTTTAGCTGCCCTTTAAGAGACTTGGCATGGAAATAGACGAAGCCGTATCTATCCGTCAAAACTTTGGATTGTACGAGGTTACGCTCTTTCTCTCCACTGCTGAATATCGTTTCACTGCGCAGCCTCGCTTCGATTTTACAATCATGATTCGCGTACATGAATGGCCACCTCCCGATTCATATTGATGTAAGGCAAAGCATCGATTACATCATTGAGTAAGTAAGTGGATGATACGGTCTGGCCCTGCTGTTCACTCATTACGGCAAAGATATCGCACGGAAAATGTTTCTGCATAATTTCGACCAGATTCCGGTTGGCATCAGTCTTGTTCATATCTATAAATAACCGGTATGATTCCAATCCGGAGTAAACAACCTTCTTAACGCCTTCGAGCAATGAACTGCTTATTTTTGCATTTGCCTGAGCCGATTGGATATCCGCTACTGCATTGACGAATGCCTCATAGCTGAACACTCCATCTGCAACAGGCTGCTGTTGATCGATTCGAAGCGGCTTCATGTGGAAGCGCTCGACATCCCGACCATGCTTGACGTAATTTTCGTAAGTGTAAGAAGCAAGCACTTGTCCTTGAACGGTATCCCAATGGATGAATGACGCCCCGGACGAATTCCCCTTTACCCGATAGATCGCTTCCTTGGCTTGTTTACAGAGCAGCTCCGCGGTCTTCACCAGTTCAAAAAACGGATAATTATACTTGGCTATCGCCACACCTGCACAGGCACTCAGCTCAGCCTGTCCGTCATCCAAGACAATACGAAGGCGCGAGTCGTAATGCTCTTCACGCGACAGCGTACGAATATTATTCACGATAGCTGCCGCGATCTGGATCGCATGCTCTGCGTGAACGATCAGGCAAATATCATCGCCAGACAGTACGATCGGCGTGTATATGATGTCCTTCTCCACTAGCTTAAGCTCATTCAGTGCGCGAACAACTGCCGATTCATAGATTTCTTCGATTAATTCACTGAAATTTCCAAGTTCTTCAAAGGATGAAATTCGGCGTACCATATCCCCCATCTTGTTGCCGTCCAAGGCAATGACGCCAATATAACTTTTTCCTTCTTCATCTTTCTTGTACTCCTTCAGCTCTTCCGTGACCGGAATACCCGTCTTGGTTTCCAGCCTGCCGTACAGGAACTGTTTAGCTAATTGATATTCTCGCTTTAAGACTCCGTTATGTAATACGGGCAATCCCGTCGCATCAATTTCTTCTACGCCATAGCTCCAACGCTTGAATTTCATCTTGCGCTTATCCTTCCATTCGTTCGCTTTATCGCGCAGCTTCTGGCGTATCTCTTTTTCTTTCTTCTCTTGCGCTTCCCCTTGCTCCTCCAGTTCACTTTCGTCTACGATGCTCATATATAATTCCATATTAGGATAAGCGCGATATACCTCAGCCGAATATGTCTGTACAAATTGCTTTGCGTGTTCCTCGGTCGAAAATTTAATAATGCTGTTGCCTCCACCGGAATATACGAACTTGTACTGATTCGTATGATATTTCTCTAAGAATTTCGTTAGCGAAAAGATCGATGGAGAAGCAATCTCCTCGGACTTATCCTTGATATCTTCCGTAACTGCCTTTATCGCGAACGAATGATACAGATTTTCTTTCAGCTCATTGCGTTTAAAAATAAACTCCTGCTTCTGCGATACATCTATGTACACATATGCAGCCAATATATCCCCCTCGCTTCCTCAACTATGTCACAGTTATTTGCAATCAACCTCTTGTCTTTCTTTCTCGCGTACTTTCTCCTGTTCGCGCTCAATGATTTCATTGAATCTCTTCGCATAGGCAAAATGCGGGAACAGCATCGGATTATTAATGAGCATAAGCAGTTGGTTCAATTGCAGGTTAAGTGAAAGGAACGGGTTATCTTTGATATGTAAGTCCTGCAAGGTATTCGTTAAGTACAGGCGTTCATTTAACTTTAACTCTGGATATTCCTTCGAGAATCCATCCATTTTTTGTTTATCTAATAAATCTGACTCTCTTAAAGAAAGGTGTTCTATTTTGAGATTCTCATCTCCATCCTTTACCCCATTTAGCTTTCTTGCCCACCAAGCTAATGATTTATTTCCATTTTTTACAAATAATTTAAATATTGTCTCCTCATCTTGTTGCTTGTGGATAATAAAATCAAAATGTTCCCCTAGGCCATATTCCAAGTTATCGGAACCTGACTCTGACATATAGACTTTATTACTGGCCAAGATTTTAATTGGCCGTGTACCTTTCTGTGTTTGGTTCGTTAATCCAGAAACATAACCTGTAACCATGCGCGCGATACCTGAGCTTTTTGTTGTTAAATCATTTATACTTTTGCTCCAAGCTGTTAAACTTTTTGTTGGCAAATCCGAGCTTTTGCACTCTATCACGAGTGCTACCGCTTCAATAGGTATAAATTTCAACGTATTATATTGAAATACATAAGGCGTATACTGTTCGTCAAACACAGCAATATCCACTTCATTTGATACGTTACCGTCTGAGTCAATAATCATGACTCCTTGCGCCATCGAGTATTTTTGAGGAATGATGCTTCGAAATAACTTCATCCACATTTCCTCGCGAAAATTCCCGGTTATGCCACTGTGTTCAGAAGCAATATCCATTTCTTCAACCATCATTTTGTTCAGATAATTGTAGTTGTTGTGAATGCTCCAAAATACATTCTTTTTATTATTTGTCATTGCTGTATTTCTACCTCCCCGATTTCTAGCCAACATAAAAACACCTTGCCAGATAGTCGCAGTATTATGGTTCGCAAAGACTATCTCTTACATTTCAACTAGTGCTATTATATCATTTTAATCTCATATATTCCCAACACACGATTGAATTTGTCATATCCCGCCATTTTGTTTGATCAAAATAGAATAAGCTTATGCAAGATAAGGTCTTCTTATCGGCATAAGCTTATTTGGAGTCACTATTGATTTAGAATGGTTGATGTTCTTTTAAGGATTATTTCGTATAGTCATGAATATTTTTGAAATTTCTCATAGGTACATTACAAACTCTGAACCAGGGTACATAGGTACCCTGGTTTTTTGCAGTTTCAACTCCTCATAGGTACGTTACAAACAACTATAAAATAAGTGGAATCATTTGTGATGGAATGTTGTTTCAATTCCTCATAGGTACGTTACAAACGAGTCAAATGCAAAGAAACCTTACGCGGATGACAAGCCAGGTTTCAATTCCTGATAGGTACGTTACAAACGTCAAAGACTGGCGCTACAAGCGTGTTTCAATTCCTCATAGGTACGTTACAAACCGTGTCCGCAATCACCGACACGGCATCCCTTGACACGTTTCAATTCCTCATAGGTACGTTACAAACTTGGCGAAAAAGTACGGGGCGGCGGAAGAGGAGCGCTTCAATTCCTCATAGGTACGTTACAAACAGAACAGAATCGCTAAGAGACCGCTTGGGCGTCTTGTGGTTTCAATTCCTCATAGGTACGTTACAAACCTAAGGGGAGAGTGTAGAACAATGAACATGGAGTTGTTTCAATTCCTCATAGGTACGTTACAAACCGAAATCCCAAGGAAGAATACAGAGCCTGTGAAGAGAGTTTCAATTCCTCATAGGTACGTTACAAACATATTTCATCGCTAAATAACGAAATACCTCTAAATGTTTCAATTCCTCATAGGTACGTTACAAACTCAAAAACTTTGAGCAAGGTATGGCTAACGTTAGGGCTAGTTTCAATTCCTCATAGGTACGTTACAAACGGATGTATAGTTTCGGCTTACTGGCTCGGTCGTAGAAGGTTTCAATTCCTCATAGGTACGTTACAAACTGATTGCAAATATTCGGCGGTGTTCACGCTTCTTCGCAGTTTCAATTCCTCATAGGTACGTTACAAACTTGTCCATATTGTATGGGACTTCCCAACCCAAAGGGGAGTTTCAATTCCTCATAGGTACGTTACAAACGCAGATTGTGTCATTTCTGGCTGCACACGCATACCGAGTTTCAATTCCTCATAGGTACGTTACAAACTCGGCTTGAGTTGTTTTCGCTTCCTTGATCCTGACCTTGTTTCAATTCCTCATAGGTACGTTACAAACACGGGGAGATCATCGAGCAGGATATCGAAGACCCCGTTTCAATTCCTCATAGGTACGTTACAAACATCGAGTTGACTTTTCCGAGGACCCTCAAATTACGGAGTTTCAATTCCTCATAGGTACGTTACAAACGGCTGCGGAGACCCTGCCGAATGCGTGGTATACGAGGAGTTTCAATTCCTCATAGGTACGTTACAAACTACGGTAGCCTTATATCGATTGTTTGTGGTCGTGCCAAGTTTCAATTCCTCATAGGTACGTTACAAACCCTGCACCGCTCACACCTCCCATCTAAACGACATGGTTTCAATTCCTCATAGGTACGTTACAAACGCAACTCTCATATGTTCGATAGGGCACCGAATGGTGGGTTTCAATTCCTCATAGGTACGTTACAAACGATGAACTCCGGTTCCTCGGTGATTTCAAGCCGGGGGAGTTTCAATTCCTCATAGGTACGTTACAAACCTAAAATTATGCGAACAAACCTTTGACACGATGAGTAAGTTTCAATTCCTCATAGGTACGTTACAAACGAATTCCGTTACCTTCTCCCCATCATGGCGGGCATAGTTTCAATTCCTCATAGGTACGTTACAAACCCTCCTTCGCAAGCGTCGGGATTTCCACTTTAAGCCCGGTTTCAATTCCTCATAGGTACGTTACAAACCCGTAAAAAAGCTTTAATAACGGCGTTTTGAAAAAGTAACAATTAGAAACTTATGTCTATCCTAAACTTACTGTAACATATTTATCCTTGATACTACAGGCTTTATATCCAAAATGGTTGTCGTCGATCCCCCGGGGTTTTTGCGCTATTGGGGGTCGACGACACATTTATAGAATAAAACTGATTTCGTTTTTTTCAATACCCATGATTTCACGATTAGTATATCGTTGAGTCCTCCAAGTATAAATAATGATGGAGTCCTCCTCCTCATCCATAATTCTCTTTAATTCAGCCTTCAATTTTTTCAGGTTAACCTCGGATATTTCTCCTTCAAAGACGGAATTTTGTACCCAATTTAAATACTTCCGGCATGTCTTTAATGCCTTTGCCACCCTTTTCTCACCACAATCATATACTAGTATAACGAAACAATATAACCATTCCCCCTTTTATTCACCATAGTGCCTCATAAGGCTCATAATCCTTTTCGCTCATGACATGTTTTTGTATTTTATAAAGCTCCATACGGAGGAGTCGCCTATAGCTTACATCTTTATTCAATGCTCGATGTTTTATCGTCGTTTTCAATTTATTTTCCCATTCTGTAATGAAGATTTTACGTCCAGAGTCTGAGAGCAAAATGCCTCCTGTATCTTTGACAAAATGCGTTTTTGACAACTGTTTTTTGGCAATTAACGAGAAAATAAGTCTATCTACCAATATAGGCTTAAATATCTCCGCTACATCCAAGTTCAAAGTAAATCTCCTAAAGTTCGTTGTATGTAAATAGCCGATGCGAGGATCGAGGTGCGTATGATAAGTTTCGCTTAGTACTTGTGTGTAAAGAATTGAATTTCCAAAACTGATCAGAGCATTTAGTTCATTTCGGGGCGGACGTTTCGTACGCTGTTCAAAACGAAAATGAGGATGATCCAAAATGATATCGAAACCTTTATAATAAGTCTCACGGATATTTCCTTCATAGGCCATTAGTTCAGGAATCGTCTGCGCTTTAGTTAGCCCTGAACTTAAAGATTCGATCGTGTCTATAATTGAATGAAGCGGCTTTCCTCTTCCCCGATAATATTTAAGCACTCTAAGTATATTCTGCGCAGCACCTTTTACAAATAATGTGGCAATCTGAAACCTTTTGAGTTCATCCATATAGTATTCTGCTTGTTTAAGAATCATATAACCTGAATTTAAATGTTCACGAGGATAAAAGCTGCCTGTATAGTACCCATAGTAGTTAAAAAAATGTAATACAATTTCCTTCTGCGAACAGAACTCAAGCAATGATTTATTAAGCTCTACTTCGCCAAATATCATCAACTCCTGCGTGTCCTCCACAGGAATATATTTACGGCCTTCCTCTCCTTCGAAATAAAGCGTATTGTCCTTACGACGAATTTCACCGGATTGGAAAATATAAATAGTCTTCTTCACGATTATTCCTCCTCCCCAAAGCCACCGCATGCTTATCAGCTACGCCCAACAAAATTCCCGATATGCGCATTTTCCGCAAAATTTTATTTTTTCTGGCTGAGGCGGCTTTTCCCGAGCCATGATACGGCGTATGTTATGAACCGCTTCCTCTATCTTCTCTTCAGCCGCTTCGTCCAATACTACTGCTTCCCTTCGCCTTTCCTCGGGAAAGCGCAGTTCCCCTACCGCATCCACACCGGCTTGCTTTAAATTGTAAAGATAAAATAACACTTGCATTTTTGCGCTTTGAAGATATGAGGAAGTTTTCTTCACTTCGGCTACAACCAGTTGTCCTTTCACATTTGAAACCGTGTCCATTTTAATCGATCCCCAAGCGATTTCTTTCTTCTCCCGTGAATATACGTTTTCGTGCAGAAAACGCCCCCAGTCCATATTTTCATCGGACTGATCGGCTACGATTTGCCTCGACATCAACCAAACCTCACGCTGACAAATATAGTAGTACCATATCAGTGTGCCGGTAACGCCAGTTGTATCTATTCCTTTTACTTCAGATGCCATCTCACACGTTCACCTCGAATTGCGTTAATATATGAACGCCCCGCCCGTTTCGTCCATAAATCCAGTTTCCACATGATAATACTCCTCAATTTGATTGCGCGGTACCCAAAACCAATCACTAACAACGCCATTTCGATCTTGAAATGGAAAAGAACGATTTTTCAGAAACTTCTTCACACGAACTTGAACCATATACTGGCTCATCTGAGAAGTAAGTTGCTGCAGCACCGCTTTTTTCTCATATAAAGATGAGGGTTCTGTGGAATCTTGGAACGTGTTGGATTGAAAGAGTGCACACAATTGATCACCTGGCCATTCCCCCTGACGCACTCTCTCATATATATCCGCCAGATCCGTTGCCCGTTCGTCCCATTCAACGAACACATCCACGATTTCACCGTATTGTTGAATAAGCTCGAATTGTTCCAATACATCAAAATCCAAACCGATGATACCTTGATGCCACAAACGTTCCGATTCTTCGAAGGAAGCTTCATTCATGAGCAACGTATAGTACTGATCAACCAGTTCTGGATACATAGGTTCTTCAACTATATTCTCTAGTAGATTCCGTGTCCGATTCATATGATAGATATCATAAACGTACTGATTATCCTTTTCGAATTCTATAATATACACAGGGAACAGCTCGCCTTTTTTTCCCTCACGATTCACTCTGCCAGCAGCCTGTACTAATGAAGTTAATGGAGCTAAATCACGGAATCCGATATCAAAGTCCAAATCAACCCCTGCTTCGATCGTTTGCGTCGAAACCAAGATTACTGGTTTTCCTAAATCCAGTCTCTCTTTTACCGTTTGAATAACCTGTCGGCGCTGCATCGGCACAATGTTGGTAGATAAATAATATAGTTCGCTATCTTCCGGAATCCGCCCATCCTCTTGAGCCTTCTTCAAGGATCGAAACAAGTCAATGCTGCGCTTGATCGTGTTGACAACAATAACGGTCGACTGACCTTCGTTGCGGTACGACATAAATAGCTCGATAAACTGCTCATTATTTATCTTTTCTTCTAATAGCGGTACGAATTTTGTTCGCTTCATCTCTTTGAAGTATTCATCACAATTCGGGAGCAAAGAGACAGGCTCTATATAGCCTTCATTCATCATCCGATCTCCTAGCTGCAAAATCTTAGGCTGTGTCGCCGTCATCAGAATAAATCGGGTTCCGTAATATTCCCCCATTTTTCGCAATATCACACCGATAAGCGGCATATATCTCTCCGGCAGTGACTGTACTTCATCCAAAATCACAATGCTGCCTGCCAGCTTATTCACTTTTTTCAGCAAGCGATTATTTCCCGTCAAGAGGGATTGAAATAATTGCACGAAAGTCGTCAATATGACATCTGCTTCCCACGACTCGACCTCCAGCAATCGTTGCTCTACTGAAGCTTCCTCGCATCTGTCTGTTGAAGCTGACGCTGTCTCTGGAAATAAATTGGTCAAACGGTGATGGACCAAAAGCTTTCCATGTGGGTTTAAAACTTGTTCATAATCACTCGCAGTTTGCTCAATGATATTAACAAAAGGGATTGCTGTAATAATGCGAGGTGTATAGCCGTATACTTCACGCAACCGCTCCTGCAGCCTTAATGCGCATTGCAGTGAAGCCAGCGTCTTTCCAATACCTGTTGGTGCCGTAATTGCATAAATACACTCGTTCCGCAATTGTTGTTCACTCAGATGCTCAATGACAGATAGCATTTGTCTGCGAGCTCTTTCCCTTCGATCATTGATATCGATTTTCCGACGAGACGGATGCTTCTTCAGTAAATAGGCGGGAATTACATCGGAAGGGATGGCCGTTATCTGACTACGAAAAAGTGCCCCCGAATCTAGCTTGTCTGAATCGATCAAGACAGAGAAAAAGTAGAGGAGTGCGAAATACCAATACTCTTTACGAAGTCTTCCACCCGCAATAAATTCAGGCATACTTACAAAGAGTCGTTTTTCTTTCTGTAGCTGTTGAACAGCCGGACAGGAGTGAAAGAATTCGAAATCAACCCACTCATTCAAGTCAAGATCACGGTATACTTCAAGAGATTTCTCCATCAAATGGGATGATTGTTTGTGAAGTATCGCCCACATCATCTCTTCTTTGAACAAGCCTTTTAAAGTCAAATTTCCATGATGGAGACGTGTGCACAAATATGCAATAAAAGACCATGCGTGCTTGTCTGCCTGAGCCAAACCATCTGCCAACATGCGATGGGTAAAGGCATGGGTATAAAACGCCGAAATATGAGCATGGTTTTTCATTTTGGATTCGACTCCGTTAGTCAAATACAACTGAAATGCATCCGTATATTTACCTATATCATGCAGCAGACCTAGTAGACGTGAAATGGCCCTCACTTCGGAAATAGACAAATGCGGAAAACTCACCGTTGGTGGAACGGCGAGTTCGCAATATTTTGAAACGGTATGCAAATGAGTTGAAAGACGCTGTTTTTGATTCCGTTTCCGGTCAAAATGTGCTAAATATTCCATGGCGCCTCTCCTTTACATTTTATTGCATCCATATAATAGACGTGTTATCTTCCAATCTCACATATTCTCCAACATGGGCATGAATGGGATTTTCCAATAAATTTATAATCATACTCCCTTTGCCTCGAGTAGTAAGGCGGCGATCCATATCGAATTCCAATGGCAGATCTTCCTTAACCAGACGATATAACACAGCACCGTCATCTGGAACAGAAATCTCATTCATCAATCTAGCAGGGATAATCGAATCAATGTTTACCATAGCAGCCTCTCTTACTTCATTCCCTTCGAATATTCCGTCAAATTTCATCCACCCCAAATTCCATGCTGTTCCGAGTGCGAGCGAAATCCCTTGACTGTAATATGCTTGTGAAGAAGGAGATATGATGCTTTCTAGCTTCCCCATTATATTAGGGTCGCAATGATGAATCCATACACGATAATCTAGCATGCCGGTGCGAATATTTTGCGGCAGTACTAATTCTGTTGCTGTCTGACTGTGATTATCTTGAGAACCATTTACATCATTAAAGTTCTTGATCATTAACAAATTTAGTTTTTGTACCATCTTCTTAATCGGCGCTGCATTCGCTATAGCTATCTGGCATTGATCTAGATTAAACAACTCATAATAACTATCACGTTCATAGCCCAATAGGCCTGCCAACATACCAACAATTGTTGTACGCGGCGGAACCGAATAGGTTAATGCAGATGAATTGGAATAATATCTTCGAAAATGAGCCATCTTCCCTCGAATCCGCAAGCTGAGAACTTTCACCGTTTACTCCCCCTTGAGTGAAGCCACGGAAGCCCATAAGTCAATAGGAGTATATGCGGGTAGCCCTACTAAACTACGCGCATTTACAAATGGATGCAGCCATCCGACGACATGATCGATATACCCTTTGGCCTTTAAATCATCGATAACGTGGGAAAGTTCCGTGAAATCAACGGTTATATCGTTCAAGCTCCGAATCGGTCTTCTCTCATTTGCTTCTTCGGATGTCTTCGTCTGAACAAAGCGACGCCAATCCCCTAAGTAACCGTCGAATCCAGGAGAATACACTATCTCTAAATAACACATTGGCGTCTGCCCTTGTTTGCTATCCGTTTGATTGGTCATCATTCCTTGTATAATGCTCTTGCGGAAAATATCACGGTCTTCCTCGGTCATACCCGTTAATTGAGCGCTGAACTTGTTAATTGTGCCATAGTGGGCGACGAAAGCATAATGAACTTTATGCTTTTTACCAAACGTAGAATTATCGTCGTTCATGATAGACGTAATCGTGTTCGACTGGACCAATTCTACCGGATGCAAAGAGTATCCCCAGGTTAACTGTATCGGCCCCGTAAATGTACGACTCACGTTCTCAACTGCCATCGCACTACCGAACATACGAACATCAATTAAGGAATGCTTAATTGCTTCCGTAATAAATAAATTGTTAAAGTCCGAAATGCCTTGTTTCAACTTTTTATCACTTTTCAGCTTTTCAAATGCCTCTTTATAATTCTCCGTCCCTTCACCTGCTAATGCTGCCCAGACATTTCGAATCTCCGGATTTTCTTCAAACAAATGCCGCATCAAAGCCGGATCACTCAACCAGCGTTCACGAATGGCCTCGAACATTTTGTCGGCTGGAACTTTGCGTTCCGCCAATGTATCTACAAAAATGGAGTACCCTTTATTTTTTAACATATCGCGGCAGTCCCGTTTTCTCCGGGCATCGCTCACAAGTAATGTTGACGTTTCATAATCCATGCGCGGCTTATTTTCTTGATCAGGATCGCCATTGGGATTCGTTAATACCGCTTCAAACATAAATAGAAAATCACTGTTCTGTTGGATCTGCATATTTCATCTCTCCTCATTCTGAATTTTGTGATGTCTATCCATTAGCAAGTTCCTCAATATTACTTTCGTTGTCTGGCACCATGGAGGCTTTATTCATTCTGTTCCCGGCAGCATATCCATAACCGGACATAAGGTAGAATACATTGGCCTGTTCGCTTAGCGGCCAATTGTCTTTGATTTTCCCATAATTATCGTTATATCGATTAATCAATGTTTCTGTATATGTATTAAATACATCATACTGCCGAAACTTCTCATACACATCATGGCCTAAACGGATAATTTCGTATTGCTTCATGCCTTGAAAGTGTATTTTCTTCAATATCGGCTTGGTTTTATGACCTTTTCTGTACTGTTCCCTTGCTACTTTTTGCACCATTACACCTAAGTAAAATAACGCCCTTGCTTCTGATGTAAAGGCGTGTTTACCCAAATATTCCTCCATTTGATCGATCGTTGAAGAAGTCTCTACTGTTGTTTCTATTGCTGTTTTCTCTTCCAAGGACAGCATTAGCTCATCCGACATCTCCATATCCTCCTGTATATTGAAATTTCGATCTAACAATTGCAGATGTTGAAGGGTGTGCAGCAGCACTAAATAATTCATCACAATGGTCTTAATAAAGAAATCCTCTTGTCCACCGGTATACTGTACAAGATTCATGTTTTTATAGTTATCCATTCGGGCCTTTGCCAACTGTCGCATCCCTTTATCTAAAGCTTCGCAAGCATAGCCGTATATCATTTCAGTTCGAATTTGTTCTCCGGACAGTAAAGCTTTATAAAGCGACAATACGCGTCCAATATCGACTTGCCCCTTCTCCGTTTCACGAACTGGAATAATACGATATATGCTTCCAAGTGACATCCCCTGTAGATACGGTATGATCTGCTGGTTATAATGCTGAAAAAGCTTCATAATTCGAACCACTCTTACGGTTGGAACATCTTCAATTGTTTCAAGAATCGTGACCGAATTGCCATCCGTGCGATATACAATAAAATGAATCATATAGTAACTGGAGTTCATCCACGAAGCATCCGCTTCCACCTTGTCCAGCCACTCACTGGCTTCTTTGCTTTGAAATGCAATATCTATACCCTCTTTAATCGCACCAATTGATTGATAATCAAAGGTATCTAGCAAATGTTCAGGTAATATGAAGGCATTCTCGCCCGCAATTCTTCCCCGAAATTTAGCCTCAATTACTTTTTCGCCTGCAAGCAAGTTCTGATAACATATACCGCAAATTGCATATGAGTCATCATAACTATAGCCTTTACTGGTAAACCGTGCCGCATTGATTGTAGTCGTGGTAAATATTTTATTAATTCCCGAGCGGCTCAATTTTGTAGAATATGAACTTGATACGTCAGACTTGGACTTTTGGCAAAGATAACAAAGCCGCTCCAGATGTTCCTGATTAGCAGCTTCCGTATTTAGACCTGTATCATCAAGTCTATTTATTTGCTTGACAAGCTGAAGATAGTCTTCGTGCTTAGACAAGACGTGTTCTCCATCTTCGTCTCGAATTCTTGGAATAACGAGGACAAATCGGTTATTTTTATTTTCATTTTCCAGAAATAAATGAATGAAAGCTTCATTTTTATATTTGCTTCCATTGACAAGAACACATTTATCTTCGGCATAATAAGAGATAGATTCACATGAAAACGATGTGGGAAATTTGAATTTTTCTAGATGTAAATATCCTTGGCCTTTCTTGTTGCCTATTGAAATAAATGATGCAGATTGGAGAAGCTGTAGTTGCTGAGTAAGTCGTGATGAGGACAAACCATTTTGTTGCAAAGATATATATAGATCATTCCATACACTCGTGAGCAGATAATGAAAAGCATCAATTCCCCTGACCAAATACGTCTGCGCGGCAGCTGCACTATTATTTCCGAAATAATAGAAGCGCTTCATTACCTTTTCGTCAAATGGAAATGGCTCTTCCAGCAGTATGCAATCCTGAACAACATCGAATGTCAGGTAAACAGCATAGTATGCTTCGTTCGGCTTTTTTTTGAGTTTTAGCGGCTTTACCAGTGTATGCAGCACGTCTTGGCCTTTTCGTTCAATAGCTCCCAGCTGAGCTGTCAATTGTGGCAGATTCACTTATATCCCCCCGATAAATGACGAACAATTTCATAAAGGCCATGTCCATTAGAGTTCTTGCCTCCGAGACCAACATCATAAGTTAATCGGATGAGTTCCAAGTCACCCTCCAATATGAACTCCCCTGTCCAGCCCTTGATCACTGTAGATTTGAATCTTGATGTTCTTGGCTTGATTCGTTCCCGATGAAGGGGTGACAACAATATTGTCATATCGCTTGCCGGAACTTCACCGTATAAGGCTTCATATTTTTTGAGAGCGTTTGCTTTAATAAGCGGACTGAACTCTTCTTCCCATGGTGAGTAGAAATATGTTTTTTTCTTATCGTGAAGCAGAAATGTGCTGTACATCGTAACCGGTGTTAGAAAATGAATGACCATTTTTTCGCTTACGGTATCATGAATTTGTTCAACTGATCCCACTCTGACTAGACGGCTCCCCAAGCGGAGATCATCCCTTATCAATAATGATGATACTAGTTCCTGAACTAATTTCTTGTCATACGCTGAAAAGATGAATGAAACATGAGGCGGTGAAAATTCTAAAGTGTGAGAGTTTCTATCTAGTCTATGTGAACCATTAAGCTTGGAAAAGGTAAACATGCGAAATTGCCGTTTCCCCTGCTGGTAGCCCGTATTGTGGAGAAAATCCCGGTATCCGTCGTCTCGGATACTGTGATATATGAGTCCGTGAAGCCATTCTTGGTGATTGATAGGAACCGTGAGTTTTCCATCGAAGGTCAATGTAACTTTGATTCTCAAAGACTAATACCTCCTGACTGAACTAGTTCGATCATACTACTTCTCTACATGCATTTCCAATATTCTCTTATTATTGTCGAAATCTTGTTAGAAAACCTGGCGCAAGCTGCCAAGTTTCAATTCCTCATAGGTACGTTATAAACTCGGATTGTGTGCGCGACAATAACAGGTGGTTACTACGGTTTCAATTCCTCATAGGTACGTTACAAACGGTGGTGAAGTGATTTTAACATATTTTCGGGCTATAGTTTCAATTCCTCATAGGTACGTTACAAACTTTCAAGCTGTCTTTCATATCATCACCACCATTTGATGTTTCAATTCCTCATAGGTACGTTACAAACCTTATAGTGCTACCCATGTGTTTTATGTATCATGGCCTGTTTCAATTCCTCATAGGTACGTTACAAACTAGATTGGTCTGGCCGATATATATCCCCACATTCATCGTTTCAATTCCTCATAGGTACGTTACAAACGGAAGAGTTGAGAAGATATTTCTTCTTTTTAATGCCGTTTCAATTCCTCATAGGTACGTTACAAACATTAAGGGACGGAGGCGATATGGAAATGGGAACAACTCGTTTCAATTCCTCATAGGTACGTTACAAACTTCCGGCGTCCATCCTTCCGCAAGCGCGCGCCGGGTTTCAATTCCTCATAGGTACGTTACAAACGCTGAAAACATACCGTCACCACTTCCGCCGATCGGAGTTTCAATTCCTCATAGGTACGTTACAAACGAAGTGAATACATATTCTCAAGGGTTAAATACATAGGTTTCAATTCCTCATAGGTACGTTACAAACTTCGAATGAATTGATTTAGGGTGCGTTTTCTTGCCCTGTTAATTCCTCATAGGTACGTTACAAACGATGACCAAGTATCCTTTATCGTTGAGCTCTACAGTGGTTTCAATTCCTCATAGGTACGTTACAAACTGGCCTTACTTGGGAGGGACACGAGTTCTTAGATTCAGGTTTCAATTCCTCATAGGTACGTTACAAACCCGAAAAAAAGCTATGATAGCGGCGTTTTAGAAAAAGAAACAATGGGAAAGTCAAGGATGTTCAAAAACCACTTTAACATATTTACCCTTGATACTACAGGTTTTATAGTAAAAACGGACTGTCGTCGATATCCCGGGATTTTGGCGCTATTGGGGGTCGACGACAAAAACAGTCATATTTTTGCACCCAGACATAATCTCTATCCTAATTACCTGATATATACTCGAGGTACTCAAAGGGTATATGCTCATTCAGTGTAGTTTGGCAAATACCAGTTCGGCACATATGTTTGAAATTCATCATACCAATTCAAAACATTTCCGGCTCCTTCCAGCATAATATCAACTTCTTCTTGTCCAAATGGAATCGCCCAGTGAATTGCTGAAAGTTGGTTGCCGGCAATATATAAGGCCATTAATCTAAAGAATAAATCGGGCACCTCGTTATTAAAATATCCATTGATGCGGCCCGATGCGAATATTCCACTCATGCCTGCACACCAAGTAATACGATTGAATTCCTCCCATGGGTCACCATAGTCACACCTATTAAAATCAATGATACCCAGTTCACCAGACTTTGTAACAATCATATTTCCGACATGATAATCACCATGTTGAAAAGACTGGGGACGGTTTTCTAATAGATATCGATTTTGTTCAATATAGTTGATTATTTTATCTGCACCCTTTAAGTGAATGCCGCATGCTTTATAATTCGTTATGTATTTGTTTATTTTTCCATTATAATACTCTACCCAAGGCGATTGATTGTTCTCCGCAGGAATTTGATGCATTTTACTCAAAAACTCCCCTGCTTTAACACCAAGCCGATACTGCTCTTTAGCGCCTAGTGCAGGAATAACCTGTATCGCATCCTCTCCTTCGACCCAAGTGAATAAAGAGTATACGGACTGACCGTTATTGCAAATTCCAAAATCAATCGGCCGGGACATTAAAATATCCATATGATCAAGCTTTCTTACAGCTTCAAATTCCCGTTTCTTATTTTCATATTGGGATATGTCCGCCATTCTAAGCAACAATTCTCTGCCGTCTATAGCTTTAATATAATATTTCTTGTCTTTTGACCAACCTTTATGAACAGCCTCCACAATGTTCCATGTACAGGCATCCGGTATTTCGCTAAAGGTTTTATTCACCCTGCTATACCTCCCCTGCGTTTACATATTATTTTTTGTACAAACCGTACATCATCTTCGGGCTAATCAAATTTATGTTCATAGACCGTTAAATATAATATAGCATCCTTCCGTATAAAAAGGTTGGATAAGCCTTAATCCGGTATACTTCCCCATAGAGTTTTTCCAGGTTTATTATTCATAAAATGAAGACGTTTTGTTCCCATCAACTGTTTTGGCTACCTGGACATGCTTTGATTATCAATATTGGGGCGGGGACTGCGGCCTCTATACGTCCATCCTAATAAACGCGATACCTCAAGCGGGTACCTCTCCTGTCCTTGTTGATGATGTTGTTCTGGAAGTTAAGCGGTAATGTGAACGAATGTAATGTAGGCATAGGATGAGGCAGCTTGCAGTTCTCACAGAAGTGAATTTGAAACTCCACAACAAGCTGGCGTCTGTCTAACAGGCGTCAGCTTGTTACAGTGTATGTTGAGGGGAGAATTTTAATTTGTTATGCAAATACAAGAACAGGTCGTGCTGCTTAACGCGCTTTTACATCTTTCAAGTATGTCTCCGTTCTGTATTGTTGGTCCATTTTCAATATAGAAGCACCTTCAAAAATCAATGCTTTTGTCTGTTTACCCGTAGCATCCCAAACAGAGGATGCCCACAGATTATCTTTAAACGCAACATCGTTATGTTCATCTCCTCTGAAAAATAAATCATATAATGGAACAGTTAAAGTCCGGACGGCTCCCGGAGCATCGTTGGATAAAATGTAAGAAAATTGAACGTCTCCAGTAAAGTAGCTTTGGCTCTGTAATTTATAAACGGCAGGGGATGAATATACACTTGAAATCAAAGTCCCCTTTGACATTGGCGGCAATTTTGCAGATGCAGATGAGCTGATTACATAATTTATTGTTTTTGCATCAGATGTTCCGCTTTGATTTGAATTCGTATATTCATATGCGAGTTCACCCCCAACTTCTGCTCCTGTACCTAAAAATTCGGCTTTTGTTTTATAAGTAAATTTAGCGCCAGCTTTATGGCTATGGGTAATAGATTTCGTTAGAGTTGAAGCGTTCGATATGCCATGTTGAAAAGTATGAGAAACCGTTAATTCACCGGAAGAACTATTATTAATCGCATCATGCGTTAAAGTCTGGACCAATTTCTCCGGTCCTCTTTGAATGAGCTCCGATTTAACCGGATAATCCGGGACAGCACCTTTTTCTTCCACATTTATTAATTTCACATCAAGCACATCTACTCGGACACTAGGATGCAAACCGTTATGAATATAACGCACATAATTGGGAATTACTTTTCTGGCTGATTGTTCGATATTAACAACTTGTACCGCCTGATAGTTGGTCAATCTGATTTCGTTATTTACGTTCATTGCTTCCGTGTCAGCACTAACAATGTTTCCTGTCGGCATCAGAAATGCAGCACTTAACATCATGATTGCTGTTAGAAGTTTTATTTTGGCATTCATACACATTCATCTCCAAATCCTTATAAAGTTGAATTTCCTGCTGCAATAGTTGATTACATATGCCCGCCGCTTTTCTCATTCTGTTTTCCTCATTTCCCCCTCTCTCCTTATTAGATATTTTTAACTATCGTTACATTTTCAAGATAACATGTATTTGATTCTTGCATGAAATAAGGATTGTTATATTGTGTTTCGTTAATATGACAAAAACATTGAAAGTCATAATAAATTACAACTATACCTAATATTTGGATTATTTTAGCCGCGAACAGTCATTTTTAATGCCAAAATGAAGAGGGAGCTCAGAATGGTAAAAGGATCTGAAGATGAGCGAAAAGATAAATCTGAATCCCTCCAACCCCTCTATTCTGGATCATGACTTAGAGTTGGCCCCCATTTCATCCCCATTCACTTTTCCCCCGATTTTCCAGCGAATTTACGGGTTTAAGTTGAGGACCAATTTACAAAGATATCTATGGCTCTGCAATCCAGAGCGTGACGTACAGAATCTTCGTCCTCTCCAGTGCGGATGGCCGCAATGCGGCGGTGAACGCGCTGTCCGCTCCATCTCAGATCGTGACACAGTTCCAAGCATCCTAGGATGCGGCGCAAGACATTCCTATCTAACGGAAGCAGGCAGCAAGGGCTCCGGCAATATGCCGGGGCCCTTTTTTATCATGGGTAAATGCAGATATTACCAGATCAATTCAGCGACTGTGGCAAAGGGTGTGAATCTGCTAGCAGATGAAGGGATTCTATATAAGAAGAGAGGGATTGGCATGTTCGTGGCGGCGGGATCACGCGCCCTTTTGTTGGCGAAGCGCAAGGAGAAATTCTAAGAACAATATGTTGTCACGATGATCCGGGAGGAGAGAAACTGGGTATGACGACAGACCATTTAATCGATATGATTCGCAGAGGGGAGGGCACGCGATGAGCCATGTAGTAGAAGTGCGGGAGCTGACCAAAACGGAAATGTTAACGAGGTCCAGAATGTCAGCTTTGTGATGGATGAAGATAAAATATATGGGCTGCTGGGCAGAAATGGAGCCGGGAAGACAACGATAATGCATTTGATGACGGCACAGCTGTTCCCGACGAGCGGTTCCATCCGCTTGTTCGGGGAGGCTCCCTTTGAGAATAACTGGGTCCTCAGCCAAGTATGCTTATCAAGGAGAGCCAGAAGTACCCGGATACGTTCCGCATTAAGGATGTGCTGGTAGTTTTGGCTTTCTTCTTTCCTGAATAGGAATCGGAGCTGGCCGCAAGATTGATTGAGGATTTCCGGCTTCCGCCGCGTCGGATCGTGAAGAAGCTGTCCAGAGGAATGCTGTCGGCGCTTGGCATCGTCGTCGGCTTGGCGAGCCGCGCTCAGCTTACGCTGTTCGACGAGCCTTATCTGGGTCTGGATGCGGTCGCGAGAAGCATTTTCTATAATCGCTTACTCGAGGATTATACGAAGCCCCGCGTACGTTTGTGCTCTCGACCCACCTGATTGATGAAGTAAGCCGGATATTGGAGCATATTATCCTACTATGAGGGCTGGAAGGTGATGCTGGACTTCTTCCTCCGCTACTCCGCTTGGGAGCTGGTCTTGATGACGCTGCCTCTTACCTTGATTTACACCTTGATATCGTTCTTGTTCGAAGATCGACCATCTGACCTGCGATTTCTCCGCTTCTCTTTGCTCACGGCTGATTGTCTCTCTGATCATCGGGTGTTTGATCGCCATGGCGGGCGGTTAAGAACACAGTAAACCGCACTTCAATGCGTGCATGGAAGAATTCGCTTAAATGGGCGGAAGTCAGTTGATCGGCCGTATTTCCGGAGGAGAATAAAAGGGAAAAGTTGAATGAGTTTCCGGCCCCTGTTGTTCAGGGGCCTTTATTTTTATTTTGAGATTCTAACCTTTTTATCTATTTTTCAACTTGCTCCGGTCTTTTTACATGAAGCGGGGGTGGTACCAACCATCCCTTTTCTTTACTCATCTGAAGAATTTTCAAACCTAATGCCGCTTTCGTCATATGGTATTTGCCAAACAATGCACCGATGTCTTCCCGAATTGACTTCCCCATGATTTGGCTGCATGCTACCATGCTGGCCGCAGTGTCAGCTGCAATCAATGGTGTAAGTTCTTGATCAGCAAGTCTTGCGCCGGCGGGAATTTCTTCAAGTTTAGCTTCCGGCCTTTCAGGGGGATTCGGAATTGGAGCTAGTCCATTGTTAATCAAAATTTGATCGCATTCTTTGGCTTCCAGTTCCGCTTGATTAATCAAATCGTCTAATATGCTTTTTAAATCCTTATCCCCGGCGTGATAATGGTAAGCCCGGTAAACGGAAATGCAACCTTTTGCTTTCACTGAGAATGCCCATACATCAAACGCTTCCCCGTAGTGAAGGGGTTCATCTTTAGGGTTGCCGCTTAAAATACCCATTTTAACATCTCCTGTCATTAGTAGGTCAGTCAATATTAAGGTTGTCTAATGAGAGGTATTTATTCACTTAAATTTTTCCAATAAGGACCTTGATTGGATACTTTATTTGGCGTGTGTATCACCTGCGTTTGATGTATCGGTGCTTCTGAATGCCTGCGTGCAATAAAAAAAATCCTGCTACATTAAGCAGGATTAAGGCTGAAACATCAATTCCCAGTATGAAAGACGAAAGACCTGCTAACAGCATATGCATGTTTTTTTGATTTGTTACTGTGTTTCAACAACGCTCCTAACTTTAGAGGAAGATGGAGATGATAGCAATATATTAGCAATTTATTTATTTCCGTTCGATTTGTTTTAGTTGAATACAGACCTTTTTCTCTTTTCCATGCCCATTTACTTTTGCGCCTGCATCTTCTGCGACCGCTCGCACCGGAGCGTTTGACGAATCTGAAATCAATGAAATTATTGACGATTTGTACCGACAACCAACTATATGGCGGCTTATGATATTGGGGACGTTTTTCGGGGGCCTACGACGCGGAGAGCTTGTGGCGCCTGAGATTTCAGACTGTGACTTCGGGGACGATACTATTTTCATTGATGAAAACATCCCTATGAAAATTAAGCGTGAGCATCTGATTAAAATGTCCAAAACCCGCTCTCAATGTGTACAATCAAAATGTCAAAGTGGTATTTGGACGAGCTGCAGGCATACGTAAAGTTCTGGAAAAGGCAGATGTGGGATGCTGGGGGACAGATGGCAGGGTGGAGAGCGACAATTGCTTTTTCATAAAGATGACGGCATACCATACCATCCGAACATCCGAACACGCCAACTAATTGGTGGTGGCAGACATGACAACAAAGGCAGTAGCCGAACGCCTGGGACACTCGGACGAGCGCACCCTGATATCCACCTACAACCATGCGACAACAACAATGGAAGAACGGGCAGCCGCAGAATGTGATCGGTTCAACCGGTACAAACCAAGAACGAGAAGCAGAAGCAAGAGAGCTTATATCTTTGTTTCAATTCCTCATAGGTACGTTCAAAACCCAAAAAGCCTTGCCCTTAAAGCATTCGCCACATCACCATTGCTCTCCTCCCCACATTTAGTCGAAAATGAAAAATCTGAATTCGTTGGCAAATCTACTCCCAGCTCGACCAAGCTCCTTTTCTCTCTGAAAAATAAAGTGTCGTCGATCCCCCGCTCTTTTTACGCGATTGGAGATCGACGACACGTTACACTCTACCTTTTCTTTTTGCGGTACCAATGCCATACCTCTTGCAAATCCCGCTCTTCGAGAGAGGTGAGCGAATAAGAATCGCCGTTCAGCAGATGGGCCGTCAGGGACAGCAACTGTTTCCTTTCCTGAAAATACGTATGGCCCAGCTTCAGCGCGACGATCTGCGGACGCAGCACATAGCAGGTCTTCCGGGCGATAATCCGGTTCCGAACGATAAGCTGCCGGTCCTGCAGCCCCACCCCTTCGTCGCGAAAGCTCAAGTAGCCCGTCAGCAGCAGCACGGGAAGCAACAGCAGCACCCAATAGGCCAACGGCCCTTTGAACCAATACAGTCCCAGGAAGGCCAGCGCCAAGAAGAGCAACCGAAAGCGGAAATAGTACCACCAGGCCCGCCGGGGCGCGCAGTGCTGCACGGAGCCGATATCAAAGCCCGGAATGATCCGGGACAGAAGCTCCGGAATTTGGCGAACGGGAACATACGGATGCAGCATGAGCGCCTCCTTCTTATCTGCTGATAATACTCGGACTTCGATCTCAGCATAGCCCAGCGCCTGCCGGAGCAGGCCTTCCTTCACGACAATCGCCTGCACGCGCTCCGGCTTGAAGATATTCATTTTTTTCTCGAATAGTCCGTTCGTAATGAGGATGTCCCCATCCCGTTGCTCTGCCGTAAAACCATAATATTTGACGATGTATAGCACCGTCGATAAGAGCCACGATAGGAGCAGCGCCCCCGCAACTGTAATGAGGATGGACATTGGCCCGGACACGCTCGTCTCGTAAAATTGCAGCAGCTTATCGAACACGCTTCGCGGGATGATAAATTTCGCAATATCATTGGCAAACGAGATGATTCCGGCGAAGAACGCCAGCACAAGCCCGAAGTTCATCGTGCTGAGCGCTGCGACGAACAGCTGCCCCAGCGTCATGCGGACGGCATAGCCTGGAAGCGGAGCAGCACCGGCTTCCCGCGGCTCCCGAGCTTCCACTTCCGCGGCTCCAGCTTCGCCAGACGGCTCCGCTCCCTTGCCTTGCCGCATCAGCATGCTGCGCAGCTGGTCAGCCGCCTCCCGTGTCAACGCCGGCAGGACGCCGTCCGCCTCCGCGCTGCCGCCCGGCGTCTCAATCTTCAGCTGCGCCATGCCGAACAGGCGCTGCAGCAGCGGCTGCTCCACCCGCACCGAATGGATGCGGCTGAAGTAGATCGTCTTTTCGTCCCGCATGAATAACCCGTGGCGGATAATCAGCTTGTCCGCTTCCACACGATAGGTGAACCTGCGCCACTTGATTACGTCTGCCATGAGGAACAGAAACAGGACGCCGCCGCCTATAATTAGAATTCGATTGGGATTCTGCGCGCCTTTAAAGAGAAATATAAGCAGCACCGGCCATAGCTTCTTTGCCGTGTCCGCCAAAGAAAACAAAATAAACAACGGATGCAGGCGCGTATCCTTATTCATCGTCGTCCTCCACACGGGCGAGTACTGCAATACGTTGCTTCAGCGCTTCGGCAGCCGCCGCCTGCAGCCCCTCAATTTCGTGAGTCGTAGCCGCAGTTGCGATCGATATTTTGGCTAACCCGAATTTGCGCAGCACCGGTCCGCTTGCTTTTTCCACATGCTGCACGCGAGTCATGGGCACCAGGATGTGCTTGCGGAAGAAGATCCCCGATTGAATCTCCACTTCCTCTTCTCGCACTTCGTATTTGAAATAGCTGTAGGTCAGCACCGGCGAGATGAAAATGTACCATATAGACGTAATAAGAAATAGAACCAATGCAATCCGGGCCGGATACAACACCCACCCTTGATCGCGCGCAACGATAACATAGGCCACGACCATGGCGAAAAGAACAAAATGGGTAAGAAAAGCGCGAATCCGCGCTACCTTTACGTAATCGGGATGCAGCCTATGTGATAGTCTGTTATACATAAAAAGCGCTCCTTCACGACGGATGTATTATTGCTGCAGTTCGCCTGCAATGGATAGCACCTGCTCCTTTGCCATGCCATTTTGATCAGGATAAATGGTGTATCGCAGCCCGCCTTCGTCCCAAGTCACCGAACGCAGCGTATCTGAGTACGTTCCCGCCTTGCCGCGGACCTTCACTTTTTCACCGTAATAACTGTCGTCCTTATCGCCTTCGTCTTCAGGGGCAGGGAAAACACTCATCATGAAATATGGCTTGTCGTCTTTCCAATAATTCAGCGTAATCTCTGTTCGTCTCAACTCCCCCTGCATGTCGTAAAGCTCGATGCCGGCCAGCTTCCCTTCGGCCTGCTTCCATTGCAGGAACGATTGGCCCAGCGCCGCTTCCGCTTCCGGAAGCGAAACGTTCTTCATCGATTTCATATCGTCGAGCTCCCGTACTGTGACACCATCCGGAATCTCTAATGTAAACACATCGTCAGTGAATTCAGGAGATAGGTCCAACTTCGTGTACAAATTTTCTGATGTCACAGGCCCGCTCTCAAAGATGCTTTTCAATACCATCCATGATTTCGGATCAATCCACAGCTCCATGCGTTGAAACAGATCGCTCTTTTTCTTGGCAGTGGCCTTGAAATGAATCGTATTCCATTCTCCAACCTTTTCTTCCCCGAGCGTTTCAAATTCATGACTTTCCCGCAGCGACTCCAGCAGCGCCTTGACCTGCTCCCGCTGCGTCAGCGGCTGTGCCTGATCCTGCAGTTGCATGCGGTAAGCTTCTCCTTTCGTACGGTCCAATACGACAATCCGCTTGCCGTCGTTCACCGATACGGAGCTGTCATGATTAGTCGTCACCTCGACCCGCTTCCTGTCCGTATTCGCGTCAAGCCATTCCTTCATCTTGAATTCGTCTGTCCGCTTCCCGTTTTCATAGGTAACGCTTGTGCTCTCGGCATAATAAGAGATCTTGCCCTTCCCTTCCTCCAGCACCTTGTCGACGATTTGCTCGCCGGACAGCTGCAAGCCCAAGGTCCCTCCTTGGCACCCGCTTATTAATATGCTGCTGGCTAATAGTAAGCTCAGTCCGCTACGAATCATCATGATGGAACCTCCTTATTTACCTGAAAACGACATGCCACGAGAGTGCCGAATGGAGCCTCCGACCAGATCCGGACATTGCCGTCATGCTTCTCTACAATCATCTTCGCAATACTCAAGCCAAGACCAGAGCTTCCCGCATGAGCCTTCGTCCGCGAGGAATCCGCCTGATAGAACGGCGCAAATATCCGGTCCAGCTGGTCTTTCGCAATCGTTTCGCCTTGATTCTGCACGAGCATGAGCAGACTATCGCCACCCCATTCTTGAACCTCATCGGCTAACGTAGGGAATATCCAAGACGGGAGTGGATGGGACGGTGAATATGCCCCCAGCCAAATAGACTGTTTGCTCTCCGTATAACGGATCGCATTGCTCATAAGATTATCGACGAGCCGAATCAGTTGCTGCGCATTCATCAAGTAAGAACCCGTTACCTTGCACTCGGTTATAAGCCGGATGCCACGCTGCGCGCACAACTCTTCATATCCCGCAAAGAGCATGTCGAACATTTCGTCCCCATCCACTTCCACCCGTTCTTCCAGCTGTGCGGATGATTTCAACGCGGTATACATCGTCAAGTTGTCCAGCATCCGCTTCATGTGCTCGATCTTGTCGAACAAGACGGCGTAATATTCTCGCTTCTCTTCCTCAGATAACTCCTCCTCCTGCTGCAAAGCTTCCGCATAGGCATGGAGCGAGGTCAGCGGCGTCTTCAAATCATGGGACAGCGAGGCCACCATATACTCTCTTTCCCGCTGTTCTTCCGCGATATCTTGGCGCGCGCGTTCAATCTGGGCACGCATCTAATGGAAACGGGCGATGAGCTCGCCCATCTCATCCTTCGTCATGTTGACCGTATCCGGCACGGCTTCGCCCTTCGCGAACGCCGTCATTTGCCTCATTAGCCTTTGCATCGGGCGATTCAACTTGCGGTGAATGACGTACAACGCCGCTCCGTATAGGAGCAGAAAAAACAGTCCCCATCCGATGGCAACGAGCAACGTGCGATGTTGAAATGCCTCCAGCCACTGATCCCGGACTATCGTAATCTCATAGAAGCCAATCAGATCATCTTGGTGAAAAAAAGGTTTTTTGAGTGTATAGGCACGATGGGACTTACGCAATTCGTATAAATGCTCGTACAGAATCGAGGTATTCACCCGATATAGCTTCGGAGCAAGGTTGTCCGCCATCGAAGAATATACGGTGATGCCGTCCGCACGGTACAAGGTTATTTTCAGCGAGCTGCTCGCCGCGTTCTGCACGGCTTGGAACTTCTCTGCAGGCTGCACCCGGTACAGATCGCCTTCCTGCAGCAATAGCTCTATCTCCTGCAGACGTCCCGTCACCTCTACGTATTCCTTGAATTCTTGGCGCTCGTCATAGGCCTGAATGAGCTGAAAAAATACGAGACCGGCAACGACCGGCAGCAGCATGACGACGAGAAAAGACACCATCAGCCAATGCTTGATTTTCATGTCGCCAACTCGCCGATAAAGCGATACCCCGTCCCCCACACGGTCTGTATATATAGCGGGTCGCGAATGTCCTCGCCTAGCTTGGTGCGGAGACTTTTAACATGAACGGATACCGTGTTGTTGCCCTCGATGTTCACTTGATGCCACACATGCTCATACAATTCCTTCTTTGAAAAAGCCAGCTGCGGATTTTGGGCCAGCAGCTGCAGCAATGCCCATTCCTTCAACGTCAGCGCGAGCGGTTGATCGTGCAGCGTGACGAGCTGATTGTCTTCGTCAATAATGAGGCCGCCCTCGTATTTTTTGAAGCGAGGCTGAACCTCCTCACTCTCGTATCTCCGAAATCTTCGCAGGTGCGAGCTGATTCGCGCCGATAGCTCGGATAGGCTGAACGGCTTGGTGACGTAGTCATCTGCACCCAATTCCAGCCCTTTCACCTTGCTTTCGTCTTCATGGCGCGCGCTTATGATAAGAAGCGGCACATTGCTGCTCAGGCGAATATTTTTGCACAGGGTGAACCCGTCCATTTCCGGCAGCATCAAATCGACCATAACCAAGTCGAAGGAGCCGCTGTGAAAGTCCTCCCAACCTTCCAATCCTGTGGAGGACCACGTTACATTATAGCCTTGTCTCCGCAAATGATCCTGTACAATGCGGGCAATCTCTCTATCATCTTCAACAAGCAATAGGTGTGCCGACATATTCGTCCTCTCCTTGCTTTTCAGTATATCGCTCTATGGGAAAGCTTCGCCGAATTTAATACTTTCTTTATAAAACGGGTTTCTTCTATTATAAGGTGTTCATCTCGCCGAGTCGGCAGCCGCCTAACTGTAAATGTTCGCCATTGCCATGAAAAGTAATATTCCTCATCTATCATTCGATACTCTTCACCCCGCAGCACGAAAAAGGCGGCTGCCGCATAACGGCAACCACCCGGAATGATAACTTATAATGGCAATTACACACTCTCGTAATTCAACTGCTGCTTCACTTCAAAGCGTTCTAACGCGAGCTGGATCAGACGGTCGAGCAGTTCGCTATAGGCGATGCCCGTCTCTTTCCACATGAGCGGGTACATGCTGAATGGCGTGAAGCCTGGCATCGTGTTCACTTCATTAATGAAGATGTGCATATCCGAGCGGCGCACGAAGAAATCGACGCGGGACAAACCTGAGCCATCGATAGCGCGGTACGCCTGCACCGCCATGTTGCGCAGCCTATCAAGCATTTCCTCGTCAAGCGGAGCCGGAACGACAATTTGCGATTTGCCGTCAATGTACTTCGCCTTGTAATCGTAGAAATCGTTAGATGAGACGATTTCACCTGGCACAGATGCTTGAGCTTCGTCGTTCCCGAGTACGCTCACTTCCACTTCGCGCGCATCAACGAATTCCTCCACTACAATTTTGCGGTCATAACGGAGCGCCTCTTCAATTGCTTGAATCAGCTCGCCGTAATTGCGCGCTTTGGAGATGCCGACAGAAGAACCGAGATTAGCCGGCTTGACGAAGCACGGATAGCCGAGCTCATTCTCAATCTGTGCGATAATATCCGCTTGATTATGCTCCCAGCCAGCTCGGATGAAATGTACATATTTGCACTGCGGCAGCCCCGCATGGGCGAATACTTGCTTCATCACGGCTTTATCCATACCCACGGAAGATCCCAACACGCCAGCGCCGACATACGGCACATTCGCCATTTCGAACAGGCCCTGAATCGTGCCATCTTCGCCATTCGTACCATGAAGGAGCGGAAACATGACGTCCACTCCGCAGTTCGCTTCGCCTGCCGTACCGCACGCCCCATCCAAGCGGGCGAACAGTATCTCCATCGCATGCACGGTACGTCCTGCACAAGATTCGAGCGCAAGCTCGGCTTTATCATAAAATGGCGTGCTGCGAAGTTCGCCGACGCGCCATTCTCCCATTTTCGTAATATAGAAAGGAACGATCTCGTATTTCTCGTAATCTAGTGCCCCCATCACGGCGAATGCCGTCGAGAGCGATACTTCATGCTCCCCCGATTTGCCGCCGTACACCAAGCCGACGCGCAATTTCTGTTGTTGTCCCATAATTCCCTCCGTCAGCGCTTAGAGCGCCTGTTGTCCTCTCCCAAAGATCCGGGTCTAACGCTCCACAGGTCAAGGTGTATAGTTAGAAGCTGTTCAAAAAACCGCCCTTTTGAACATGCACTATTAGAACGCATTCTGACTAGAAAGCATCTGCAATATGAAAAAAGCGATATTGCGTCGCCTCCGTCCAGGCATAGGAGTCCTGATAATCCCAATAGCGATGGCGGCTGTTCGTCGTATGAGCATTTACGAGCGGCATGCCGCTCACATCAAATGCCGTCACGATCGAATTATGCTGGTAGTGGCCGTTGCCATCCCAGTCATAGGCGATAACATCCCCCAGCTGCAAATCGCTTGCATGGTTGACCGGTTCAGCCCTTAGACCGCTTGTGCTGTTCGTCAAATGCCGTTCCAAGCTGTCGGCGACCGCCCAACTGAAGCTCCAGGCCTCTTGTCCGTTCACCATGCCTCTATACCACCAGCCCGTTTCTCTTCTACCAGTATAGTTCATAGGCGCCCCCCCTGCAAAGAGACATTGGGAGACATAATTTGTGCAATCAACTTCAAATGAAAGAAAACGTGGATTCGCTTCATTCCACCACTGCTCAGCATATTCTACTGCCTTATCGCGACGGTAAGGCACAGCCCGGGCCGTCCGGACACCGCCTAGAACGTCACGGTTCAAAAATGGCGTGGAGCGAAATCCACGTTCCTCGTACTCGCGCGCCTCTCCATTGAGACGCTTGCCGCGCCGCTCGAGCGCTGGCGTCTCCACACGCCCGATAATCCAGCCGTCGCCATCCTTCATTAAAGTCACACGTTCCCTTTCAATCCGCTCATCAGAGAGCGACACGCCCTGCTGCTCACAAATGCGCTGAATGTGGAACTCGACGTCGACTGTCACTTCCCCGTCGCCTTCATGCGTCCGTATGAGCTTGGCTTTCGTCTCGCTCTTCGAAGGGGATGTGCCCCGCTCTTGATACCATGACTGGAGCCTTCTCGCCCGATCGCTCGCTTTAAGCACATAATCCATATCCGCAATAGGGGCCGAGACGGCATGTTGTCTGTCATCGACTTCGGTTCGATTGTGCTGATCTACATATAAATAGAGCGTATTTTTCCAATCCTGCCGCATAATACTGCCTCCTTGTCCGACACGCCGCGTAGCCTCACTTGCTGGACAGGCTGTCTTGAAGCAGCGGCATTTTGCTATCCATTGTATGCAGGAACTATCAAGCACATGTCGAACGTTTGCAATTAGAAGTTATATTAGCCACAAATGGGGCAATTTTTTGCAGGAATAGCTCTTTACGGCCTCACTGGAACACGATATACTGAAGGTGTGAAGAAATTATGGAATCGTGTTCCATCTAATGAAACAAAGACAGAAAGAGAAACAACCTACACTACTCTACAACCAGATGCAATCACGCAGTATATTACGGAAGCAAAACCTGCAAAACCAAGAAGGAGGTTTTTTCTATGGCAAGAACAGATGCATTTTCCGCTCAGCGCGAACTTAGCGTCGGCGGCAAGGCGTACCGTTATTTCAGCTTGGAAGCGTTGGAATCCCAAGGCTACCGTTCCGTCAATCAACTCCCTTTCTCCATTAAGGTGCTGCTTGAAGCGGCAGTTCGTCAATTCGACGGACGCGCGATTACGAAGGAACACGTCAATCAAATCGCCAACTGGGCGGATGGACGTGATGAGAATAAGGAAATTCCGTTCATTCCCGCACGCATCGTGCTGCAAGATTTCACCGGGGTTCCTGTCGTCGTGGATCTAGCCGCGATGCGCGATACCGTGAAGCAAGCAGGCGGAGATCCTAAACGGATCAATCCGCTCGTGCCGGTTGATCTCGTAATCGACCACTCCGTTATGGTCGATGCTTTCGGCACGAAGGATGCATTAGCATATAACATGAACGTCGAGTTCGAGCGCAATGAAGAGCGTTATCGCTTCCTGCGCTGGGCGCAAACGGCATTCGATAATTTCCGTGCCGTACCTCCGGCTACCGGGATCGTACACCAAGTTAACTTGGAATACCTGGCATCCGTTGCCGCAACAAAGGAAATCGACGGCGCTACCGAAGTATTCCCAGACTCTCTCGTCGGTACCGACTCTCATACGACGATGATTAACGGTCTTGGCGTTGTCGGCTGGGGCGTCGGCGGCATCGAGGCGGAAGCCGGAATGCTCGGACAACCGCTATACTTCGTCACGCCTGAAGTTATCGGCTTCAAATTGACGGGCAGCTTGGCAGAAGGCGCGACAGCGACCGACTTAGCGCTCACTGTAACGCAAATGCTGCGTAAAAAGGGCGTTGTCGGCAAATTCGTCGAATTCTTCGGCCCAGGACTTGGCAACATCAGCTTGGCGGACCGTGCAACCGTAGCGAATATGGCTCCGGAATACGGTGCAACGATCGGCTTCTTCCCTGTCGATCAAGAAACGTTGAACTACATGCGATTAACTGGTCGTTCTGATGAGCAAATCACGCTCGTTGAAGCCTACTATAAAGCGCAAGGCATGTTCCGTGAGACAGACACGCCGGATCCGGTCTTCTCTGACATCATCGAGTTGGACTTGAGCTCCATCGTACCGAGCTTGGCCGGTCCGAAGCGTCCGCAAGACCGCGTCGAGCTGACTGAAATGAAGAAAGCGTTCCTCGATATCGTACGCACGCCGATCGACAAAGGCGGCTATGGTCTGAGCGACGACAAAATTGAACAAAAAGTTCCGGTATCCCACCCGAACGGCGAAACGAGCCAATTGACAACCGGTGCGGTCGTCATCGCAGCGATTACGAGCTGCACGAACACGTCCAACCCTAGCGTCATGATCGGTGCCGGCTTGGTGGCGAAGAAGGCGGTCGAGCGCGGCTTGAAGAAGCCGGCTTACGTGAAGAGCAGCTTGACGCCGGGCTCGCTGGTCGTAACCGAATACTTGAAGAAAGCGGGCCTAATCGACCCTCTCGAAGCACTCGGCTTCCATGTTGCCGGATATGGCTGCGCGACATGTATCGGGAACTCCGGCCCACTGCCAGATGAAGTAGGCAAGGCAATTACCGAGCAGGATATGACGGTGGCGGCTGTATTGTCTGGTAACCGCAACTTCGAAGGCCGCGTGCATGCGCAAGTGAAGGCGAATTACCTCGCTTCTCCTCCGCTTGTCGTTGCCTATGCGCTTGCGGGCACAGTTAACATCGACTTGGCGAACGAGCCGATTGGCTTCGATCAGAACAATCAGCCTGTATACCTGAAGGACATCTGGCCTTCTTCCGAAGAAATTAAACAGGCGGTTGCCCAAGCGATTACACCAGCTATGTTCCGCGATAAATACGAAAACGTATTTACGCAAAATGAGCGTTGGAACAACATTCCGGTTCCGGAAGGTGAATTGTACGAATGGGATGCCAAATCGACATACATTCAAAATCCGCCGTTCTTCTCGAACCTCGGTTCCGAGCTGAACGACATTAAGGACATTAAGGCGGCACAGGTGCTGGCGCTGCTCGGCGACTCCGTAACGACCGACCATATTTCCCCTGCCGGCAACATCAAGGCAGATAGCCCTGCGGGTGAATATTTGATTGAACATGGCGTCAAGCGTCAAGACTTCAACTCTTACGGCTCCCGCCGCGGTAACCATGAAGTGATGATGCGCGGTACGTTCGCGAACATCCGTATCCGCAACCAGATCGCTCCAGGCACCGAGGGTGGCGTTACGAAATATTTGCCGCAGGATGAAGTGATGTCCATTTACGACGCATCGATGAAATATCAAGGGGACGACACGAACCTCATTGTCCTCGCAGGCAAAGAATACGGAACAGGCAGCTCCCGCGACTGGGCAGCGAAAGGAACATTCCTGCTTGGCGTGAAAGCCGTCATCGCGGAAAGCTTCGAGCGCATTCACCGTTCCAACTTGGTCGGCATGGGCGTGCTCCCGCTGCAATTCCAGGAAGGCCAAGGCTGGAAGATGCTCGGACTGACCGGAAGCGAAACGTTCGATATTCAAGGGCTGTCGAACGACATTCAACCCGGACAGACACTGCAAGTCATCGCGACGCGCGAAGACGGCACGACGTTCGAATTCCCTGCCACCGCCCGCCTCGACAGCATGGTAGACGTGGACTACTACCATAACGGCGGTATTCTGCAAACTGTTTTGCGCCAAATGATTGCACAGGAGAGCTCGCACGCGTAATACTAATGAAGCAGCCTTAATATAGGAATTGCGAAAGCACTCTCGGATTTTGGGTCCGAGGGTGCTTTTTTTAACGTGATTTAACGTGAAAAACGGTTGACATGTTATCGAACATGACAAGCCGTTGCTTACCCGCTTCCACTTCAAAAAAAACACTGCTGGCAGAACTTATCCCGCTTCCCAACGGATAGGCTCTTGCATAGGATAAAACACGAATCGCCAAGCCTTTAGCCCATTATGGAGGTGAAAAGATGAGTGTTGCTTTAATCGGAATCCATTGGGTGTACCTCCTGTTTATCGGACTCATCATCGGCTTTCTTGTCATGAGACGCGATACGACGCTGATTTGCATGGCCGGGATATTCATACTCGGATTGCTTGCAACCTCTTCCGTCAGTTCGGCTGTAAGCGGTATTTTTACAAGCTTTATTTACGCCATAAAAGAGTTGCTGGGCACGATACTCATCATATCTATTATCGTAGCCATGAGCAGGGTTCTGCTCGCTTCAGGCGTCAATGAGACGATGGTCTCCCCATTCACGAAGCTGATGCGCGGCCCGGCGATGACCTATTGGACGCTGGGCCTCCTCATGATGGTCATCAGCATCTTCTTCTGGCCGTCACCGGCAGTCGCCCTAATCGGGGCCGTTCTGCTGCCCGCAGCCATACGCGTAGGGCTGCCCCCGCTTGCGGTCGCGATGGCGATGAACCTGTTCGGCCACGGCATCGCGCTATCGGGTGACTTCGTCATCCAAGGCGCCCCGAAGCTGACCGCGGATGCAGCAGGCCTGCCGGTACAAAGCGTGCTGCAGGCGAGCGTGCCGCTCGTCGTCATCATGGGCGCGGTGACGACTGTCGCCGCCTTCTGGATGATGCGGCGCGATGTAAGCTCAGGCCGGCTTACGATGAATACCGGCCTGGCGGAGACCGACGAACGAAGCGGCTTCGATGTTGCACGCGTGCCGTTGCCTGGCTCGGCCAGGACGGTTCTCGCGTTCGTTATTCCGGTCTTATTTCTCCTCGACGTCATGATGCTGTTCCGCTTGAACCTGCAAGGCGGCGAAGCGACCGCTCTCATCGGTGGAACGGCCGCCGTCATTCTTATCCTCGTCGTGCTGCTCACCCACCGCAAGCAGGCGCTGGACATCACAACCTCGTATTTGGTCGACGGCTTCCTCTTCGGATTCAAAGTGTTCGGTCCGGTTATTCCGATTGCCGCCTTTTTCTACTTGGGCGACTCCGCCTTCTTCGAAATCTTCGCCAAAGCGCTGCCGGAGAGTTCGCTCGGCATCGTGAACGACCTCGGTCTGGCGTTAGCCCACAGCGTGCCGCTCCACCCAGCGGTGGGAGCGATAACGTTGACGGTCGTAGGCGCCATAACGGGGCTCGACGGCTCCGGCTTCTCCGGCATTTCGCTGGCCGGCTCCATCGCCGCGCTGTTCGGCACCGCCATTGGCGGCGGCACGGATACGCTGACCGCGTTGGGACAGGTAGCCGGAATATGGGTCGGCGGCGGCACGATCATTCCGTGGGCTCTCATACCAGCCGCCGCCATCTGCGGTGTCAGTCCATTCGAGCTGGCGCGCCGCAATCTCGTGCCCGTCGTCATCGGCCTTGCTGTTACGACATTGGTCGCGATGATTATTTTGCTTGCTGCATGACGCTTTCACGCCACAACTCTGGGACATCGATACCGCTAACAATGCGGCACCATAAGGACATAAAGAGCCGGGGAACATATCCCCGGCTCTGGAAATATCGCTTCGCCTGCATACCACATTGGTGTTTATGCCCACTGTTCCAATCACTCAGGAAACCATGGCAAAGGCAAGCGATAAATCTTCTTATCTGTTGCATTGTCCCACTCTCCCATTAATTCAGGAGGCGGGATAATCTTATTGTTTCTCATTTTACCAAGATGCGCCCGTAATTCACAAACTCTAGCCTACAGTCCGGCACGCAAATGCTTGACTCTATCTATCTTTATCTCATACATATGTCCATTCTCCCCTTGACTCAGTGAACGCAACAACAGGGAAAATAACAACGAGCGCCTGATTAAGTAACAGCGGTCTCTTCTAGCAAAGAGCTATCGAGGTACTGGAGCTTCTAGTCAAGCGCGAGTGTGAGTTCCCAAAAATGGGCTATTCGAGCATTCATGAGCTATTCGAGCACTCATAAATTTTTTTGTACCATTTGGAACCGTCCATCAATTGGCATCATCATCTTAATTAACCAACATCTTCTGATAGAAGGGGAGAATGGCGCTAAAGGGAGAACTGAGTAACTTATTTTTCTCCCATTTAACCACCATACTCTGGGGCTTCGAAGCATAGCATACTAATCGGCAGCGCCTGAATATGCCACGCCAAGCGAGCCCTCAGCAGGAGGTTATCCCAGGCGGACTTCCTTGCCGATGCGGGCCGATTCATAAATGGCCAGAATGAGCGCTACCGCCTTGCGTGCCTCTTCGCCCGACACCGCCGGTTCGCGGTCTTCGCGAATCGACTCGATGAGGTCACGGACAAGCAGCGTATGCCCGTCGGCGGACAGACTGCGCGGGTCGCTTCCCGGCGACTGCTTCGCTTCCGCGCCGAGCTGCGGCATATCCTCCTCGCTGCCCGGATAGGTCCAGGCCGCAATGCCGCCGTCGCCGAACGCGATGGTCCCCAAGTCTCCGTGCAGCTCGAAGCGCGTGTCCTGCGCCGGATTGACGCTCGTCGCCCCTTGGATGATGCCGAAGGCGCCGCTCTTGTATTTAACCGCGACGACCGCTGTGTCCTCCACCGGAATGTCGCGCACGAGCGGAGCGGCGTAGGCGAAGACAGACTCGATGTCGCCCATCATCCATTGGACGAGGTCGATGCCGTGAATGCCCTGATTCATCAGCGCCCCGCCGCCGTCGAGCTCCCATGTCGCGCGCCAGCCCGCACTCTTGTAATACTCGGGGGAGCGGAAATATTTCATATAGGCGTCGCCCAGCACCATCCGCCCAAGCTTGCCTGCGGCAATCGCCTCACGTGCCGCGATGGCGGCCGGCATCATGCGGCGCTGATAAACCGCCCCGAGCTTCACTCCATACTGTCTGCTGGCCGCAATAATGCGGTCGATTTTCTCCAACGTGACATCAATCGGCTTTTCGCAGAGAACATGCTTGCCTGCTTGGGCAGCGGCGATTGCCGCCTCTGCATGCAGGCCGCTCGGCAGACAGATGCTGACGACATCGATATCATCCCGCTTGAGCAGCTCATCCATGTCAGCCGCCGCCAGCGGGATGTCATATTTCTCAGCCGCGTTCCGGGCTTTGTCGATATCCACGTCACAGACGGCCGCTACCTCGGCCGCATCTCCGTTGTTGCGAATGCCATCGACATGCGAAGACATAATGACGCCCGCACCGATAATGCCGAAGCGAAGCTTCCGTTCGTTGGAATAAGTCATCATAACACCTCTTCTTCCATTTGAGTGATATGGACATTGCCTGCCGAATCTAACTCATCTATAGGGTTGGAGGATGAGAAGGCCTCCGCATCAGCGAACAGGATGCAGCATTCATGCGTGCGCAGCGCCGAGGCCGGGCACGCCGACGCAATCGGGCCGTACAGCGTTTGTTGCAGCGCCGCACGCTTGCGCAGCCCGGGAACGGCCCCGTACATATAGCGCGCTGACAGCAGGGCCGGAATGGTGAGCGTCAGCGCATGCGTCGGCACGTCGGCGAATGTGGCGAAGCAGCCGTCATTCACCTGCTGCCGGCGGCACGCCTCATCGAGCGCGACAGGCTTCACGAGCATCGGATCATGGAAGTCGGCAACCGGCGGATCGTTGAAGGCGAGATGCCCGTTCTCCCCGATGCCGAAGCAGACGATGTCGAGCGGCGCCTCACACAGCAGCTCGGCATAGCGCAGACATTCCGCTTCTATCAATGCGGTGTTCTCTGCTCCGATAAAGTGGACTCGGCCCGGCTGCACAATATCGAATAGCCTGTCACGCAGATATCGGCTGAAGCGCTGCGGCGCATCGGGGGCAAGCCCGATATATTCGTCCATATGGAACGCTGTCACCCGGCTCCAATCGATGCCGTCCGCCTCGGTCAAGGTGTGCAGCAGTTCATTCTGTGACGGGGCCGCTGCGAACACAATCCTTATCTCGCGCTGCTCGCTCAAGAGGCGGCGCATCTGGTCTGCGACCATGACGCCCGCAGCTCTGCCCATCTGCCCCCGCTCTTCGTAGACCTGCACTTGCAGAATATCCTGCCGCCGCGCATCCAACGGTGACTCATGGGTGCGCATGGCAATAGCGATCTGCTCCAGTCCTTGCAGGGACAGCTCCACTCCGTCTGCCGCTGTTCCGCCCTCTGGCACAACGTGCGGCTCCATCGTGAAATCCCCCTCATATCCGTCGCGCCGCAGCGCCTGCAGCTGCTGCACATAATCGACGTTACCTTGCCCGAGCGGAACGCACACGCCTTGCCCGTTAATATGGACGGCATCCTTCAGATGCACGTGGGCAAGCACGTCCCGCACATGCCCGTATCCGGCAGGGAACGCCTCTCTGCCGCCATAAGCTTCATTGCCCGGGTCCCACAGCACCTTCAGTCCCGCTGAATCGACCGCTCTGGCGTATGCAGCCACCTCGGCGGCGAACCCTCCGTTGCAGGCCGGCTCGTTCTCGAGCAGCAGCAGCATTCCTGCCTGTGCGGCACGTTCGGCAGCCCGCTTCAAATGCCGGACGATTTCATCAAAGTAATCTTCTGGATTGTCTTCCCGCCAGAACGAGAAGATGCGAATTCGGTTCGTGCCGAGCACCTTCGCTAGCCGGAACGCCTGATCCAATTTAGCAAAATGCGCTTCCACCCCCTCCTCCGCTTGCCCGAATGTATCACCCGCCGCAACCTGGCGGGATGGGCTCAGGGCACACTTAAATACAGGAGAAGCAAGGCAAGAAACCGTCAACCCTAAGCGGCTAATCTGCGCCGCAAGCTCCTCCAATTGCTCCAGCGGCACTTCCATCATGTTCTTCCCGTCCACCGTGCGCAGCTCGACGCGGGCAAATCCCTTGTTTGCGATCCAGGCCAGCGCTTCATCCATATGCGTCGACACTTCGTCCGTCAATATTCCGAGCCTTGGACGGAGATCAGCCAATTTCATCAATTCTCACTCCTCCTTCACAAGTCGTCCTGCCTTCCATACCCGATGAATCCGAATCGCTGCATCCTCATTCCAGCTCCATTCCACCGCATCAGCGGGAGCGCCCCGCTCAAGCCCATGCCGATGCGGGAGCCCCATCGCTATGGCAGGGTACAGGGAGGCTGCTCTCCACGCAGCTGCAGGCGATAATCCGCATGCCCGTATCATATGGGCAATGCCGTGCGGGAGCAGCTGTGCCGATCCCGCCAGCATACGCGGATCGGCAGCCAGCTGGAGCCGCCCTTCCGGCGTCAGCACGACATCGCCGCCGATGTGCGTCCGGTATGGACCCGGGGCCAGGCCGCACAGATAGACCGCGTCGCTGACCAGAACGAACCGCTCTGGCTTCGCGCGCTGGAACACCTTCAGGACGGAAGAGGGCAGATGGAACCCGTCCGCGATGACGCACGTCCATATGCGTTCGTCCGCCAGCTGCTCCCATATATAGTTCGGATGGCGCGGCAGCATGAGGTGCGCTCCGTTGCCGAGGTGCGTTGACATGCGGGCACCGGCTTGCGCGGCCTGTCGTATCTGCTCCGGCGATGCCGCCGTATGTCCGATCGACACCGTAACGCCGCTTGCCGCAGCAGCCGCGATGAATGCGGGCGCTTCCGCCCAATCCGGCGACAGAGTGACGAGACGGATGCGGCCGCCAGCCGCCTGCTGCCAACGTGCGAACTGCGTCATATCCGGCGGGCAAATATACTTTTTATCATGTGCCCCGCGCGCTCCGTCTTCTGGCGATAAATAAGGACCTTCCAAGTGAATGCCGGCGATACTAAGCGCCGTAAGCTCATCCTCCTCGCACGCTGCCGCAATCGTGGAGACTATCTGCGAGATGCTATCGTCCGCATTCGTAATGACCGTCGGATAATACGTCGTGACGCCATGCTGCCACAGCTTGCGCGTAGCTTCATGAACCTGCTCGACCGTTAGGGAGGCCTGATTGAAGTCAATGCCGAAGCAGCCGTTGATTTGCAGATCGACGAGCCCCGGAGCAATGAAGCTATGCTGTTGCCGTGATCCAGAACCGCAAGCGCCGTGCCATTCGACCGATGCGTCAGCGGAAGCCGACCCCATCGATTCGGCTGCCGCTGAAGAGGGGGAACGAACCTCTCGAACCTCTGCAACGCACCCATCATCACCTGTATCCCAACGTCTGAAGCTGCCGCCAAGCAGACAATATCCTTCGATTACAGTCACACAACCTCCCGCCTCTCTATGCAGATGAAGACTTGCCTCTATTCGAAAATATGCTTTTTCTTCCATGCTTAGTCTGATTATAGAAAGGCTTCCGCACTTCTACAACGGATCGAACGCAATACGCCAATATTGTGCGAAAGTGGACCGTACAATGCCAATATGAGGCAAGCAAAGAGGCACTGAACAAGGTAGGATGGTATTGATGGTATTGATGGTATTTAGTTGGATTGCGAGCTGGACGCCAGAAGAAGGAGAGATAAAAGAAATGAAAGATATGCTAAGCATCGGTATCGTCGGACTCGATACGTCACACGCTATCGCTTTTACGGAGCTGCTGAATGATAGCGGCCACCCCTACCACATATTGGGCGGGAAAGTAACAGCCGCTTATCCCGGCGGTTCCCCGAATTTGCCTATAAGCGCTTCCCGGGTAGATGGATATGCCACTCAACTGCAGGAGCGCTTCGAAATTCAGCTTGTGGAATCATTGGGGGAACTGGCCGGACAATGCGATGCCATGTTGTTGGAATCGGTAGATGGCAGCGTGCATGAGGCGCAGTTCGCCGCCGTTGCTGCCTGCGGCAAGCCTGTCTTTATCGACAAGCCGCTGGCGTTCACGACAGAGGAAGCGATCCGAATCGTCAAGCTGGCACAGCAATATAATGTGCCGTTGATGAGCTCCTCTGCCCTTCGATACGCCGAAGCGTTGACAGCTGCGCTGCAAGCGGCAGGCGCCGCGCAGTCGGCTTCCGTGCTGACTGGTCCGTCGCTTGCCGTCGTACAAGGCATCGATGCATACGGGCCGACCCCGCGCGAAGCGGGCTTTCCGGGCTGGTTCTGGTATGGCATACATACGGTGGAGATGGTATACGCCGCCATGGGAGCAGGTTGCGAACAGGTGGAGGCCATGCCTTCAGCAGAAGGAGAGCTGATTATCGGTCGCTGGCAAGATGGCCGGATCGCCACTATTAGGGGCAACCAACATGGCGGTGCATTTGGAGCAGTCCTTCACAGCGCGGCAGGCTCTGTGCATGTAGAAATCGCCTCTCATCCGAAGCCGTTCTATGCCAGCTTGCTAGAACAGATCGTGAATTTCTTCCATACGAAGCAATCACCGCTGCCTGTTGCGGAGACGGTGGAGATCATCGCCTTCGTGGAAGCGGTGAATGAAAGCCTGGCAAGCTGCAAGTCCGTTGCCCTGGGACATGCCGGTCTGTCATAACTGCCGCTCTTTCGTTTCCTCTGACCCGTCATTTCGGTTATGATGGAAGTATTAGGATTGCGCCAGAAGGAGGACTCGCATTGCCGCTTACCCCTACTCCGATACTTTCGTTGGACTACCGTACGACGAAGCCGATTCATTCGCTATTTCATACGCATTTTGGATATGAAGTATATATGTTTCACAGCGGACGCTGCGCTTATTTGTTGGGGCAAGAACAGCTGCAGCTCGTTCCCGGCGATATTATTATTATGAACGGAATGGCCAGACACGGCCCTATACCTGATAAGCGCGAGGCATACGTCCGCACGACGATGCTGTTCGATCCGTGTGAAGCAGAAGCATGGTGTAAGCCGCTGTGCGACTTTGATGTGCTGCAGCCCTTTCGCACTCTGCGGAACAAGCATCTGCGGCTGCAGGATGGGCAACGCGCGGAAGCCGAAGAGCTGCTCTTTCGTCTGCACCGCTTCTACGATGAAGAGGGCAGAGTCGCGGAGATTCGGCTCCGTGCTGCATTATTGGATTTATTTTTATTCCTGTACGAACAGTGCGAGTCCACATTCGGCACCGAGCCGCAGGACTCCTCCAAGCCCATCGTATGGGCCGAGCGGATCGTGGAGTATGTGGAGACCCATCTGCATGCGGACGTTCTGTCGCTCGATGACATGGAGGCCCGGCTGCACGCGAGCAAATATCACCTCATTAAGTCATTCAAGCAAGTAACAGGCTTGACCATCTTCGAATACGTGACAAGGCGGCGCATCAGTCAGGCGAAGATGCTCCTGCTGACCTTTCCCGACGAGACCGTGACCCATGTCGGACTTCAAGCCGGATTTAAAGATGCATCCCACTTCTCACGCACATTCAAGTCCCTTGTCGGCATGACTCCGAACGAATATCGCCGCAAGGAGCGAAAATAGAACAAGTACCTCACGTCCGTGTTTCAGCTCGTAGCGGAGTGGTGCATCCGCATCCTGAATTTCGAATGCCCGTCCAATGATGTACAGCGTTTGCGAATTCTTGCTCGTCTTATCAATCACCTGACAACTATGCTGAATGAGCGTTGCCGCACATTGAAAGAGCTCCAGATGAAAACGAGCATTCGCTACTCAAGGCATACGGCCTGATCAGAGCGGAATATCGAACAGAGCGGATATACGCTCCCTGCCTTCCTCCGTAATACGCACCGCACGGCTTGACGAATCATGCTCCAGCCAATTCAACTGCATCATGCGTTCAGCCAATGCCTGCCCCAGCGCCCCTGCCACATGATGCTTCCGTTCAGTCCAATCCAGGCAGCAGCGGCAAAAGGAACGTCTTTTTCTCCTCAATTCGCCCAATTCAAGTCCGAAATCGTTGAAAAATGCTTCCCCCGCATCTGTGACTGCAAACTCCATTCCGTTCTTGTATAGCAGTCCTCTTTCAGTTAGCGAATCCGCAATCGATACCCCCAACTCGCCTGCTACATGATCGTAGCACATGCGCGCATGACGAAGCTTCTCCATTTGCACAGATTGTCTTAGCGATGTAATCTGAACCGGTCCTGACAGGGAAAGCAGTTGTTCAATAATTTCCGCATCCGCAGATTTCTGAATTCGGTAATAGCGGTGGCGCCCGTGCTTCTCAGCGACGACAACACCAGACTCCATCATCTTGGCAAGATGAAAGCTGGCGGTCTGTGGCGTGATGCCCGCAGCCAGCGCCATCTCTCCTGCAGGATGGAAGCGGCCATCCAACAAATGCGTTAGCATGGCGGAACGGGAAGCATCACTGAGCAGCGATGCGATGACAGATACATTAACAGGCACATTGACAGGCACATTCATTCGTCTTACGACCTCCCACTGAAATGTATTTCATATTTCGATGATAGTTGAAATGTTGGCGGATTACAATGAACTTGAACGAGTGAGTACAACGATGTCGGGAGGATATAACATGAACTACACAGCACCAGAAAACAACGCGCTTTCCCCATCCATTCAGATTGAGCCGAAGATTTTGTATTTTGGCATGCCTGTCATTTTGGTGACGACTCTAAATGAAGATGGGACAACGAATATTAGCCCGCTTTCTTCTTCATGGGCGCTAGGGCACAACCTCGTTCTAGGAATGGGATTCGGAGGAAAATGTATAGAAAATGTGCAGCGCACGCCGCAGCTTGTCATTAATGTGCCCGACGCTTCCTTATGGAGGCAGGTGGAGAAGCTCGCCCCGCTGACAGGCAAACACCCTGTGCCAGATTATAAGGCTCAGTCCGGCTTCCGGTACGAACCGGACAAGTTCGCCGCCGCCGGGTTAACGCCTGTTCCTTCCGCTACTATATCGCCAGCGAGAATCGCAGAGTGCCCTCTCCAAATCGAATGCGAAGTGCGAAACGTGACGATCCCGGAATATGCTCCATTCTTCGCGATTGTCGAGACGCAGGCGATATCCATACACGCGCACCCCGGCATTATGGCCGGCGGCAACCACGTGGATCCGTCCAAATGGAATCCTCTCATTTATAACTTCCGCCATTACTTCGGGCTAAGCTCTGCACTCGGCCATACGTATCGGGCTGAAGTATAAGGAATAAGACGGCCTCAACAGCCGTCTTTTACTTACCCTTTTCATCTTATTTTTATTTTCTGTCTATCGCCTGTTCAGCATCTCCGTGGCGCACGATAGTCCCGTCCAGCCGCTGGATTGTCTGGGAATGCGCCCATCGCGGTGCTTCGCCGGCTAACTCTAAGCTTCCGCCAACCGAGATCTTCTACCCAACATTCGATTCGCTAATTCTAGGCTGCTTCCTCACCGCACCCTGCTTCTCCGCTAGCTTGGAACTTCTGCCGAACGCGTCCGATACTCTTCCGCTTTTTCCTTCAAGCCCGCTTCAATGGCCGCCTCATCCTCGAGTCCATGCTCACGCGCATACTCGCGAATATCCTGCGTAATGCGCATGCTGCAAAATTTCGGTCCGCACATGGAGCAAAAATGAGCCGATTTCGCCCCTTCCGCCGGAAGCGTCTCGTCGTGATATTCCATAGCCCGCTCCGGATCGAGCGACAGATTGAACTGGTCGCGCCAGCGGAACTCGAATCTCGCTTTGGACAGCGCATCATCACGCTTCTGCGCGCGCGGATGCCCCTTGGCCAGATCCGCGGCATGCGCCGCTATCTTATATGTGACGACACCTTCGCGCACATCGTTCTTATTCGGCAGCCCAAGGTGCTCCTTCGGCGTGACATAACAGAGCATCGACGTGCCGAACCAACCGATCATGGCCGCGCCGATAGCCGACGTAATATGATCATATCCCGGTGCAATATCCGTCGTTAGCGGTCCAAGCGTATAGAACGGTGCCTCTTTGCAAATTTCCATTTGAATGTCGACGTTCTCCTTAATCTTGTGCATCGGCACGTGGCCTGGCCCTTCAATCATCACCTGCACATCGTGCTTCCAGGCGATATTCGTCAGCTCGCCCAGCGTGCGCAGCTCGGCGAATTGCGCTTCATCGTTCGCATCGTATATACTGCCCGGCCGCAAGCCATCGCCCAAAGAGAACGACACATCGTACGCCTTCATAATTTCGCATATTTCCTCAAAGTGCGTGTACAAGAAATTCTCCTGATGATGTGCCAAGCACCAGGCCGCCATAATCGAGCCGCCACGGGAAACGATGCCGGTCATACGCTTGGCCGTCAGCGGAATATAACGCAGCAGCACGCCCGCATGAATCGTGAAGTAATCGACGCCCTGCTCCGCCTGCTCAATGAGCGTATCGCGATATATGTCCCATGACAGCTCCTCCGCTTGACCGCCCACCTTCTCCAACGCCTGATAAATCGGCACTGTTCCTACTGGCACCGGACTGTTGCGAATAATCCATTCCCGCGTCGTATGAATGTTTTTGCCGGTGGACAAATCCATTATCGTGTCGGCTCCCCAACGAATGGCCCACGTCATTTTCTCCACTTCCTCGTCAATGGAAGAAGCGACGGCGGAGTTGCCGATATTGGCGTTAATCTTCACGTGGAACTTACTGCCGATGAGCATCGGCTCGCATTCTGGATGATTGATGTTTGCGGGTAAAATCGCCCGCCCGCGCGCAATCTCATCCCGCACAAGTTCCGGCGACACGCCTTCGCGGATAGCGGCGAACTCCATCTCAGGGGTTATGATGCCGCGCCTTGCGTAATGCATTTGCGTCACGTTGCGGCCGGAGTGCGCCTGCAGCGGCTGACGTCCTGCCTGCGGGAAGATTTCGGCTCCTGCCACGTGAACTGCTTCAGGTGTCCGAAAGCCATTATCTTCCGGCTGCACATGTCGTCCGCTGTACGCATCGACATCGCCTCGTTCAAGCACCCAGGCATTGCGCAGCGGCGGCAAACCGCGGCGAATGTCTACCGAATACGCGGCGTCCGTGTACGGACCGCTCGTATCGTAGACGCGCAGCGGATCATGATGCTCTATACCGGTCGGCGTTTCTGTCGAAGCCAGCGTAATCTCCCGTTCCGGAACGAGCATATCGGGACGCGATCCTTGTGTGTACACTTTCCGGCTATTCGGAAACGGCGCGCATAACACGCGCGGCTCAGCTTGCGCTGAATGGGGATGTAACGTATGAGACATGACATGATTCCTCCTTGGAATGAACTGCTTACACCGTTCAAGCGCTGCCGGGAGTCCTTGCTAGTCATTTTCCAGCGGGCGTTAGTAGGCTGAGAAGCGGCTGGACAACAGCTTTGTCGTGGAGCCACGTCCCCTTGTCTGCAAATTGCAGCAGAATTGCATCCTGTCAGGTATAGTCGAAAAGCGTAAAAAGGAACCACGCATGAAGAGATTGCTTATGATGAAGGGATCAGCTCCTATACAAAGGGGCAGGTTGTACGTCATTAATAACATGAATTCCGTCATGCAGACGCAAAACAAGCCGGTCCCGAAAGGAACCGGCTTTCCTGTAGAATGAGTGTTGCGCAGGCAAGCTTTATATTAAAGCAAGCCTAAGCATCTCTGCTGTGCCGATTACTTCCCTACGCTGGTATAATCCAGATCAGGTGCAAAGGGTTTAAAGTCTTAATCGCGACCTTGTCTCAGCCCACGCTCAGGGCTCCCCTAGTAACGCTTATGTAAGTCATAATTGGCAATATTTCACTGCCACACCCTTACAATACAGGATTGCGTAAATTTTGGCAACGTATAATTCACTCCCCTGAGTAAAAGGGACTTTCGTAACAGCCTCTAAAACAGGCTTAATCCGATTGCCTGCCTCACAACGCAAGCTCACTTTAAAGCACGGAAGTAAGAGTTTACAAAAGCCCACGAAAAAGTGCACAGCACACCGCGCGCTTAAGCTTACTTCGATACCTTTCTCCTGTAACGGGGAGTTCCTCCGCCGAAGCCTACTTGCTGGATCAACCTGGCAGCGCATCGGGAGAGCATTCGTACACTTGTTCAAAGAAACGACTAGAACCCGGATGCAGCAAATCGTAGTAGTCCTGGAACAGTTGATCCGCTTCCTTGCCGAGCCAGACATCCGGCAGCAGCTCCTCAGGAAAATCGGGATCGATAAACAGGAACTTCCGGTACCTGTGGACCAGCTTGGTCTTCTCCACGAAGCAATAACCGTCCTGAACATCCTGCCCCTTCTCCGCCATGCTCAGCAATCTTTCATACCCCGGCATGTACTCGTTGATAAACTCCGCATAAGCGGCATTGATATCCTCGATGTTCCAGCATTTCTGCACCAACTGTCTGGGCGTGCTCCACGCGACATGGTCCGCTAGGAAAATTTCCACATGGTCGGTAATGTGGTGCGATTCCGAGATCTCCCTGACTTTGTCGGCAAGGTCGTTCGGGCTAATCCACGTGCTCGTCGTCAACATGCCGAAGCCGAGCCACGCCAGCTCTTTACGCAGCTGATCCCGCACGCCCCGCTGCTTTTCGGGAATGTTGTAGCTGGCAATGCACCACTTGCCGTTCCACTTGTCGGTCTCCTGCTTGTAAATGCGCGCAGCGGCCTCGTCCAGACGTCTCTTTCCGCGAGGAGACATCGAGTAATAGCTGCGGTTCCCTACTTTGCGCGATTCCAGCCACCCCTGGCGAAGCATGCGCGAGATGGCAGCCCGAACCGCCTGTTCGGTCAAGCCGAATTCCCCCATTAAACAGGTCAGGCTCCCGACCCAAATTTCACTGCCGTAATGCCGGACGTACTCGCCGTAAATGGTAAACAGCATGGATTGCGGCCTCACGTTCACCCACTCCTAGTTCGATTCATTCTATAATTGGCAAATGTTGCATCTTGTCAAATTGTATCACATAAGGCTGTGGAGTAAAACGCTTTGTGCCAGCGGTTTTGATAACCGAACGCCTTCAAGGCCGCACCTCTGTCGACCGTGACGCACTTGCTCACTAGCTGGTTTGATGTTTCCCCTGCTTCTCCTCCACTTTGCCCCGCAATTCCATGAAGCGCTGCGCCATTACCTTTTTATCAAAAATTGCTTGGGTAAACGACCCTTTCCCCACCAGATTGAATTCCGTCTCCGCTGTCACGTCGCAAATAACGCGCTTCGGCGCAACCTCGGCACAGACGGCGCGGAACATCACGACTTGCCCCACCAAGGCTGGACCGACGTGCTTGATGTCGAGGGCATACCCTGAGCCTTCTTCCCCCTCTTCCAGAAAAGGCACAATCATCTCGCGCCCCGCCTTCTCCATATAGTAGATCATCATGACCGTGGACATCACGTCGTGCACTACTTTTCCATCAAAAGCAGGACGCATGTCCGAAGTCACAGTCACGGCAAACGATATGGCGGCACCTGGATGCAAACCTGGCTTCATGTCTACTCCTCCTTATAGAGGTTGTTTAGAAGGCTCCTTTTTTAACACATACTTATAGGCGCCCCCGCTATACCCGCTCGATGATCGTGGCGATGCCTTGCCCTACGCCAATGCACATCGCGGCCAGCCCGTAGCGGGCATCTCTGCGTTCCATCTCGTACAGCAGGGTCGTCAGTATCCGGGCACCGCTGCAGCCGAGCGGATGGCCGAGCGCGATCGCCCCTCCGTTAACGTTCACCCGCTCGGGATCGATATTCAATTCGCGGACACTGGCAACGGCCTGTGCGGCAAACGCTTCATTGATTTCGAACAAGTCGATCTCCCCGATCGACAGTCCGGCCATCTTCAGCACCTTGCGTGCAGCCGGAACGGGGCCGATTCCCATTACGGCTGGATCAACACCCGCAGCCGCCGAAGCGACCACCCGCGCGCGCGGCCTCAGCCCGAGCGATCGGGCGGCCTCCTGCTCCATAATGAGCAGCGACGCGGCGCCGTCGTTAAGGCCGGATGAATTACCCGCCGTGACGGTCCCCCCTTGTTTGAAGGCCGGTTTCAGCTTCTGCAGCTGCTCCAGCGACGTCTCTGGGCGCGGGTGTTCATCCTGCTCGAACAACGAGACCTCGCCCTTGCGCCCGACGATTTCCACCGGAACGATTTCATCGGCAAATTTGCCTGCCGCATGGGCTCTGGCGTACTTCTGCTGACTGGCCAGCGCAAATTCGTCCTGCGCCTCCCTGCTGACACCGTACTGCTCCGCGACGTTTTCCGCCGTTTCACCCAAGCTGATCGGCGGGTAGACGGCTGCCAGCTTGTCGTTGGTCAGCCTCCACCCCAAGGTGGTGTCGTATATATGCTGATTGCCCCGTTGGAAAGCCGCTTCTGGCTTCATCATCACCAACGGGGCCCGCGTCATGCTCTCCGTTCCGCCGGCCACATAAGCGTGGCCGGCTCCCGCCATAATCGCATAGGCGCTCTGATTGACCGCCTCCATGCCGGAACCGCAGAGGCGGTTCACCGTTACACCGGGCACCTCCACCGGCAGCCCGGCCAACAGCACCGACATCCGGGCGACGTTGCGGCAATCCTCCCCCGCTTGGTTGGCGCAGCCGAAGATAACGCCGCTAATCTGCTCGGGATCTATCGGATTCCGCTCCATCAATCGGCGAATGACCACGGCGCCCAAGTCGTCGGCACGCACGTCTTTCAGCGCTCCCCCGTACCGGCCGATCGGCGTCCGCACAGCATCAATAATTACGGGCGTTCCCATATCGTTCCCCTCCATTATCGTAAGAATAGAAGCCTTGGCCGCTGCGGCGGCCGACCCGGCCCGCCAGCACCAGCTTGCGGAGCAGCGGAGCAGGCCGATAGCGTTCCTCCCCCAGATCGCGGTGCAGCCCGCGAATTACCGCCAGCACGTCATCCAGTCCGATGCGGTCGGCCCATTCGAGCGGTCCGTACGGATAGCTGGTTCCCAGCTTCATGGCGGTGTCGATATCCCCAGCGGTCGCAGTCCCTTCCATCAAGGCAAAGGCCGCTTCGTTCACGATTAAGGAAAGGATGCGAGGAAATACCAGCCCTACCTCGTCCTGAACGATTTCGACGTTTTTGCCGAGAGAACGGAACAAGACCTCGCTCTGGCGCAGCACATGATCTGCCGTCTGCAGAGCGGGCGCCACCTCGATGAGGTCCCGTTCGGCCAGCGGAGCAAGCGTGCCGAAGCCGCATACTCGCTCTGGCCGCTGGGTCCATGCGGCAATCTCGGTAGCCGTTATGGCAAGCGAGGTGGAAAAAATCGGAACCTCTGGGGCCAGCAGCCGTTCGAATTGCCGGATGTTGGCTTGTTTCTCCTCCAAATCATAATTGGTCGCTTCCACAGCACACCAAAACTGCTTTGGGGAGCCACTGTCCTCCGCTTCCGCCAAGGAGACGGCCAAATAGCCGCTTTGCTCCAGCAGCGCGCGCAGTTCCGCGTTCAAGGGGCTCCCGCCAGCCAACAACACCGCTTTAGTTGTCATATGGATAGAATCCCTCCCCTGTCTTTCTGCCTAAGCTCCCCGCCTGGACCATCCGCTGCTGGATGCGGCTCGGCTTGAAGCGGTTTTCGTGGAAAAAATGGGTGTAGACGGATTCCGTCGTAGCATAGTTGATATCGATTCCGATTAGATCCTGCAGTTCGAACGGACCCATCTTAAAGCCGCCAGCCTGCTTCATAATGCGGTCGATTTGCTCCACGTCGGCCGTCCGGTCGCCCAAGATGCGCAACGCCTCGTTATAGTAGGGGCGAGCCACGCGGTTCACGATGAAGCCGGGCGAATCTGCAGCCAGCACGGGCACCTTGCCGAGCTCCTTGGCGAACCGATAAGCGGCTGCCGTTGCCTCTCCTCCAGACCGGTGCCCACGGATCACTTCAACTAGAGGCATGACGGGCGCAGGGTTAAAAAAGTGAAAGCCAATGATGCGCTCGGGATGGGGCAAGCCCCCAGCAATCTCGGTAATCGAGAGGGATGACGTGTTGCTTAACAGCAGGACGTCGCTTCGGCACAAATCCGTCAAACGGGCAAAAATCGTCCGCTTTAGCTCCAACTTCTCAGGAACCGCCTCGATGACGATACTGCACGCGCCGAGCATAGTGATATCCTGAACAGGCTCGACGAGTTCGTACGTCTCCTGCTTCTGCTGTTCCGATATGTTCCCCTTCGCAACATCTTTGGTTAGTATGGAAGCGATATACGATTGCGCTTTATCCAGAACATCCTGCTTGATATCGTGCAAATAAACGCGGTGGCCCTGACGCGCACAGACGAGAGCAATGCCCGCTCCCATCGTGCCTGCGCCAACTACGCCAACTGGACAAGTAACAGTCATGAACTATACCCCCTTGAACTCGGGAGGCCGCTTCTCCAAAAAAGCTTGCATTCCTTCCCTGTGATCTTCCGTATTTCCTGCGATTTCCTGAGCGTACGCTTCATGCTCCAATGTCTGCGCCAGATTCATATCCAGCCCTTTGTACATCGTCCGCTTGATGAGCCCGATGGCGCGCGTCGGCAGCGCTGCCAGCTTAACCGCCAACCGCTCGGCTTCATCAGCGAACTGTTCCGCTGCGCATACGCGATTGGCCAGACCGATGCGATACGCTTCTTCCGCTGATACGCGGTCTCCGGTCATGGCCAGCTCCAACGCCTTGCCCAAGCCGACGAGACGAGGCAGAAAATAACAGCCGCCAGAGTCGGGAACGAGTCCGATGTTGACGAACGCATTCACAAAATATGCCTTCTCCGACACGATGCGAAGGTCGCAAGCCAGCGCGACGCTCACTCCCGCGCCTGCTGCCACGCCGTTGACAGCGGCGATGATCGGCTTTTCCGTGTTGCGGAGCTGCATAATCAGCGGATTGTAACGTTCACGCAGCACATCCCCATGGTTCGGCTCTGCGCCTTGTGCATCCGCGCCCTGCACGTCGCCCAAGTCCTGTCCTGCGTTGAACGCCTTGCCGGCCCCCGTAAGGACGATGCAGCGGATCTCCTCATCTTTTCCTGCTTTCTTCAGCGCAGCAGTCATCTCCGCAATCATCTGCCCGGTGAACGCATTGTACTTATCTGGCCGGTTCATCGTCATGCGGGCCACGCCGCCGGATACTTCGTACAGAATCGTCTCGTACATCGTTCTAACCTCCTACTTGCCTCTGAATTGGGGAGTTCGTTTTTCCAGAAAAGCCTTCATGCCTTCCTTCTGATCGTCGCTGGCGAACAGCAGATGGAAACAATGGCGCTCGTAATCCAGCCCTTCGGCCAGTGGATGGTCCTGCGCCTTGCGCACCGCCTGCTTAATCAAGCGGACGGAAAGCGGCGGCTGGGCGGCAATGCGCTGAGCCAGCTTCAACGCTTCCCGGAAGTACATTTCGACCGGCGCCACCTTGTTGATCAAGCCGCAGCGAAGCGCTTCTTCCGCTGTCATCGTGTCCCCGGTCAAGAGCAGCTCCATCGCCTTGCGCAAGCCTACCGCCTTGGTCAACCGCTGCGTCCCGCCAGCGCCGGGCATCACGCCCAGCTTAATCTCCGGCTGGCCGATTCGCGCCGTATCCGAAGCGACGACCAGATCGCAGCTCATCATCAGCTCGCAGCCGCCGCCGAGCACATACCCGCTCACTGCAGCGATGATCGGCTTCGTAATGCCATCGATGCGATCCCAGACGGCAAATTGCCGCTTCAGCAGCATCGAAATGGCCGACTCGTCGGCCATTTCCTTAATGTCGGCCCCGGCGGCAAAGGCTTGCTCGCTGCCGGTAAGCACAATCGCCTTGACGCTATCGTCTTGCTCCATCCGCTCCAACTCGGTGACGAGTTCAAGCATGAGCTCACGATTCAACGCATTGAGCACATGCGGACGGTTTAGAGTGAGAATCCCTACCTCACCTTCGGACGACAGATTGATATAACGGCTTGTCATCCCGCTTCCACTCCTTTACCTTCTTGGACGGCCGCTGTCTGGTTGCGATTGTCTACGATACGGACCGCTTTTCCCTCGCTGCGGGCGATAGTGTTCGGCTCGTTCACATGCAGCACGACTGAGACGCCGAGCGAGCATTTAATCGCCTTCCCCATCTCTTTTACCAGTTCGGCCACATCGCTGCTTTCCTGAATTCCGCCGATCCGGTTCTGGAATTCGGGCGTAATTTCACAATGAACTTCAAAGCGGTCAAGGGCGTTGTCGCGTTCAATGACCACTTGATAATGGGGAGCAAGCTGATTGAAGGTCAGCAGCACCGCTTCCAGCTCGGTCGGAAAGACGTTGACCCCGCGAATGATCAGCATGTCGTCCACTCTGCCTTTAATTCGCGACATCCGCATTGTCGTGCGGCCGCACTTGCAATTGCCGGGGTTGAGCGACGCAATGTCGCCCGTTCGGTAACGGATGACCGGAAATGCCTCTTTCGTCAGCGAAGTGAACACCAGCTCTCCTTCTTGCCCGAGCGGCAGCGCTTCGCCCGTCTCCCGGTCGATGACCTCCGCCAAAAAGTGATCTTCGGCGATATGCAAGCCGTCCTGCGCCTCACAGCATTCGATCGCGACGCCTGGGCCGAGCACTTCGCTCAAGCCATAGATGTCAAGCGCCTTGATGCCGAGCGCTTCCTCCAAATGGCCGCGCATTTCCTCCGACCATGGCTCCGCTCCGAAAATCCCATACTCTACGCTCGTCGCGCGTGTATTGATGCCTTGCTTCTTCATTTCTTCGACGAGGTTCAAGACATAAGACGGCGTGCCCGACAGTCCGCGCGGTTTGAAATCCTGGATGAGCGTAATTTGCCGGGGCGTATTCCCTCCGGACACGGGCACTGCCACCGCGCCCAGATGCTCAATGCCGTAGTGCAGGCCAAGTCCCCCCGTAAACAAACCATAGCCATAAGCGTTATGAAAGATGTCCCCGGGTCTGCCGCCCGCGCAGCAAATCGCGCGCGCGACAATTTCGGCCCAGGCTTCAATGTCCCGTTTCGTATAACCCACGACAACCGGCTTGCCTTTCGTACCGGATGATCCGTGTATCCGCACCAAGTCCTTCATCTCTGCCGCGAACAAACCGAACGGATAATGTTCGTGAAGATCGGGCTTCCGCATGAACGGCAGACGCCGGAGGTCCTCCAGAGAATGAATGTCCTCCGGTGCAAGGCCAGCACGATCCAACGCCGCACGATGAAAGGGCACATTGTCATACGCCCGCTTGATTGTACGCCGGAGTCTTTCCAATTGAAGCGCTTGCATCCGCTCACGCGGCATCGTTTCCATTTCGACATTGAATATCAAACGCTTTCCCTCCTACTCCCCACGGAAGACAGGCTTTCGCTTCTCCGCAAAAGCAGACAGGGCCTCCGTCCGATCCTTCGTTGGGATCATCAATTCATATGCCTGTGCCTCAAGCTCCAAGCCGGTATGCAGATCAACGCTGCCACCCCGATCAATCGCATATTTCGCCTGATAGACAGCAAGCGGCGCGTTAGCGATAATCTCGTCCGCCAATGCCAGCGCCATCTGACGCAGCCGTTCCGTATCCTCCGCCACCCCGCCCAGAAGCCCAAGCTGAAGCGCTTCCGGGGCGGTAATTTTGCGGGCGGTCAGAATCAGCTCTTTCGCTCTCGCCGGGCCGATGAGCCGCGGCAGCCGCTGCGTTCCGCCCGCACCGGGAATGATGCCCAGGCTCACCTCGGTGAGGCCCATGCGTGCATCCTGGACGGCATAGCGAAAGTCGCACGCAAGCGCCAGCTCAAAGCCGCCGCCGAAGGCATACCCGTTCACTGCCGCGATCGTCGGCTGAGGAAGCTGCTCCACGGCGGTGAACACGTTGCGGATCGCGCGCACGTTGCGACGCACCTGCTGGTCATTCAGCGTGCGCCGCTCCTTCAGATCGGCCCCCGCGCTGAACGCTCGGCCTGCTCCCGTGACGATGACGGTGCGAATGTGTTGCGGGTTCTGCCGGATTTCCTCAACAATCTCGCCCAGACGTACCAATGCCGCATAATTGAACGCGTTCAGTTCATCGGGCCGGTTCAGCGTAATGATCGCCACCTGGCCGTGTTGTTCCAGCTTGATTATTGATTGCTCCATAGGTTCCATATGCTCCATGCCCAATTGTCCTTCCGCTATCCGTATTGTCGCCGCTTACTCCCGCGCGTTCGGCCGAACGCGCGCATAAGTCCCTGAGGCAAACGCGACGAGCTTGCCGTCACAGGTAATTCGGGCGTCCGTCACAATTAGCTTGCCTCCGCGTTTCAACACCTTGGACTCCGCGACGAGCAGTTCCCCTGTTGCCGGGGACAAATAATTGATTTTGCTTTCCACGGTCACACACTGCTGCACCCCGTCTACCGGGGGTGCAGCAGCATGACCCATGGCGGCGTCAGCCAATGCGTTGGTGACGCCGCCATGAACGACGCCTTCGATACTGTTATGGAACTCGGGCCGAATTTTCAGCTGTAGAATGCAACCATCGTCATTCAGCTGCATGACTACTATCCCGAGTAGATCATTAAATCGGTTGCGATTAGGCGAACGGCTCACTCATGAACCTCCGCCATATGCATCGACACAACCTTGCCGGCAAATCCCATCAGATCCTTCCCCGATGCCCGGCCTTCTGCGGACGACAGCGCCGCCTTCAAGGCTTCCTTCGATTCAAAATACATCTCCGCAACCAGGTGCAGATCGCTTTCGCCTCCCGGCGAACCGTAGATTTTGCCCACTTCCATTTTCACAAGGCCGGGCATCTTGGCCGCGAGCGGCGCATGTGTGTTGAAATAATGTTGATCAAAAGCCTCCATATCTTCCGGCTTGCGATAAATAGCTATCAATTTGACCATTGTCATTTCCTCCCTCATAACTCGAAATATTTTAAATGCCGAACGAAACGAACTTCGTCTCCAAGAACGCTTCCAGCCCATGGCGGCCGCCCTCGCGTCCAATTCCGCTTTCTTTCCATCCGCCGAACGGCGCTTGGGTCTGGGTCGGGGAACCGTCGTTAATCCCGACGATGCCGTATTCCAGCTCTTCGGCCATCCGGAAGCAGCGGCTGTTATTCTGTGTATACACATATGCTGCCAATCCATATGTCGTATCGTTGGCCATGCCAATGACGGCGGCTTCGTCTGTAAACGGCATGATTGGCACGACCGGACCGAACGTTTCTTCGTTGGCAATATCCATCTCCTTGGTTACATCTGCGATAACGGTCGGTTCGCAGTAGAAGCCTTTGCCGTATTCGCCCTCGGTCAGCCGCTGGCCGCCGAACACGACCCGCCCGCCTTTGTCTTCGGCGTCCCGGATGTGGCGCAGCACCTTATCGAGCGCACGTTGGTTGATAAGCGGCCCGATTTCCGTATCCTTGCTGCGTCCGTCGCCTACCTTCGCCTTTTTCAGCCGCTCGATCAGCTTCCCGCTGAAGGCCTCCGCTACCGACTCGTGCACGTACAGGCGGTTCGTGCAGATGCACATCTGTCCGGAGTTGCGGAATTTGCTCTCGAATAATCCCGCGACGGCCGCGTCCAGATCCGCATCATCGAACACGATGAACGGCGCGTGCCCGCCCAATTCAAGGCTGACCCGCTGGACGTGCTTGGCCGCTCCCTCCATCAACAGCTTGCCGACGCGCGTTGAGCCGGTAAAGGCGATTTTGCGCACTTTGGGGTTGTCAGTCATTTCCTGCCCGACAGACTCCGGATTGCCGATAACCAGATTGGCGACTCCCTTCGGGAAGCCGGCTTGCTCAATCAATTCGAACAGCCGAATCGCGCTGAGCGGCGTGCTCTCCGCAGGCTTCAAGACGACGGTGCAGCCCGCTGCCAATGCTGGCGCAATCTTCCGGGCCACCATGTTGACCGGGAAATTCCACGGGGTGATGGCACCCACGACGCCGACAGGCTGACGGTTGACCATGATCCGCTTGTTAGGCACCGATGACGGGATCGTTTCGCCATATACGCGCTTCGCTTCTTCCGCATACCACATGAAGTTGTCGGCTGCCCCAAGCACCTCGCCCTTGGCTTCCCGCAGCGGCTTGCCCATTTCGGCCGAAATGATGCCCGCCAGCTCGTCGCGGTGGCTGCGAACCAACTCGTACAGATTGTACAGATATTTCGAGCGCTCGCGTGCGGTCAAGTGCGACCAGTCTTTGAATGCTTGATGCGCCGCTTCAATGGCGTTCTTGGCATCTCTCGCATCGCCGTAGCTGACGGTCCCTGCTTCCTCGCCCGTTGCCGGGTTGATGACGCGAAGCGTGCCGCCGCCCTCCGCCTGCACCCACTCTCCGTTGACGAACATCGACTTCACTTGCACTGTTTGTATGCTTTTTTCCATGATACCCTTCCCTCCCGATTATCCCTGGCGTACATAGACGCTTAGATTGATTTCAACGCTTCAAACGGATTTTTGCATTGCTTGCAATATAAGATGCTGCGGCAAGCCGCAGGCCCGAATAAATTGTCCAGCCGCGTGTAAGGGGAATCGCAGTAAGGACAGCGCACTTCCCAAGGATCGCCCGGCTGACATCCGCGCGGCGGCGGAACGATGCCGAATGAACGCAGCTTCTCCCTGCCTTCGTCGCTAATACGGTCGGATGTCCATGCAGGCTGCAGCACGAAGCTGACCTGCACCTCGCGCACGCCCGCGACCGGACGCAGCTTCTCGTTAATGCTGTTCTTCATGATGTCCAAGGCTGGACAGCCGACGAACGTAGGCAGCACTTCGACGGCAACGACGCCGTTCTCGGCGGTCGCCTTGTGGATCATCCCCATCTCGATCATGCTGATGACGGGAATCTCCGGATCTTTGACCTCCTGCAGCAGCTGCCAGATCAGCTCCTCCTGCAGCACCGGCGTATCATGCACCAATGGAACTCCCCCCCTTTACCAGCTGGCAGCCGGGTCCAGCCGGTATACCTCCGACAAGGTGCTGACGGCCTGTGCCAGATCGTCCGTATGCTGCCCTTCGCGCCCCTTCTGCACGGGAACGCCCCAATCCCCCGGCCAATCGATCCCATTCGACGCGAACATGTTCCGCGTCGCATTCATCCACCGCTGTGATATATCGTCCTCGCCCGCGATCAGACCGAAGCCAACGATTGACGCCGACGCTCTGCCGAGCAAGAACAACTCGCCGATGTCGCTCCATACCTGCTCCAATGCCGCATTCAATCTGGCACGCGCACCGTCCGTGCTGCTCGCCAGCCGCTTGAACCACATGTGCCAATACCGTACATGATAGTGATGCTCGCGCTGCATTTTCCCCGCAGCCTGCGCCAACGGAACATAAGTAGAATACGCCAATGCCTCCAGCCGGATCTGCTTGAAAACACCATACAGACTGTAGCGGGCAATCGCATACGCCCAGTCATAATGCGGCTGGTCCGCATAATCGCCCGTTCCGTTGGGACGCTCGATGAGAATCGCGTTGCGGAACGCATCCGGGCTCCTCATGTGCGCCAGATCATCCGCCTTGCCGGCTCCAAGTTCCTCCAGCATCTCGTACAGCATCGCCGCATGCCCCATCATGTCCTGTGACATCGACGAGAATGCGACATCCTCTTCGATGTGGGGGGCCAGCCCTAACCACTCCGCCCCCCGGTAGGCCAAAATATAATCGTCATCTGCCGCCTGAAACAACAATTCCTGCAAAGCCCGCACATATTCCGGGTTCCGCCTGGCCTCTTCAGCCGTCTCCACATATGAATGTTCGGACATGTCAGCCCCCTTTCTGCGTGAAAGCCGCTTTGCTCTCATACGCCTCTTTGTGACGGCGCCACTTGGCCTGCACATCGCCGTAGCCCTTAGTCTCGCGATAGCTCTTGTTGTCCAGACGCTCCAGGCTTGTGCGCTCTTCCGGGGTCAGTCCATGAATATCTTCACGGTTCACGACCCAAATATTGATGCAGGGCTCGCGGCGCATAAAGTTCTCCCGCGCCATCAGCAGCGCCGCCTCATGGTTGGGCGCCAGCAAGCTGAACTGGTGCACGAAGCCTGAAGCCGGATTTTTCTGGCTGAACACCTCGTAGACGGTAAACTGGTCCTCGTGTGCGCTGTTCATAACCTTCCTCCTGCCATATGTTCTGCGCGCGGTGCCGCCAACATCGCGTCACGCACCCATTTTGCCTCTTCGTATGACGTCTTCCGCAGCCGCAGCCGCTGCGCCGAGCACGGTCCGTTGCCCCGTACAATCTGCACGAACCGATCCCAATCGGGCTGCTGGTAATGCCAGACGCCCTCTGCTTCGTCATAACGGATCGTGTCATCCGGAAGAGTCAAGCCAAGGTGGTAAATACGATGCACATATTTATGGAAAAATACCTGCCGCAGCTCTTCATTCGTCTGCGATCGAATCTTGTAGCGCATGTTCAGAAGCTGATTGCTTGATACGGTGCCGCCTTCCGGCGGGCCGAAAAACATCAGCAAGGACGGCCACCAGCGGGTCACGGCGTCCTGCAGCATTTGCCGCTGTGCCGGAGTCCCTTCGGCCAGTTCCAGCACAATGCTCTCTCCGTGCTGGGCATGGAACTTCTCCTCCGCGCAGATGCGCTGGAGCGCGCGGGCATACGGCGCGTAGGACGTTTCCAGCGACATCGTCTGGGTGATGATCGCCGCTCCGTCCACGAGCCAGGCAATGACGCCGGCATCTGCCCACGTAGGAGCCTCCATATGGAAAACGTTGTGGAATTTCAACCTTCCCGAGAACAGATCCTGCAGCAGATCGTCGCGGTTTTTGCCAAGCGGCGCGAGCAGGTCCTCCACGACACGCAGCAGCAGCTGCCCGTGCCCCATTTCATCCTGCACCTTGGCCATAATCGCCAGCTTGCGGCGCAGGGTCGGCGCCTTTGGCACCCATTCCTTCTCGGGGAGCGCCCCCATAATTTCGCTCACGCCGTGCATCGATATGAGCTTGATTAACTGGTTGCGGTAATCGTCAGGCATCCAATCGTCAGCCTCAATTTTGTCACCCCGATCAATCCGCTCCAGAAATTTCGCCAATCGCTCGTTGTCCAGCGCTCTATCCGGGTCCGTTCGATTACTCATGCTCCAGCCTCCTTTCATTAACGATGTGTATGGCATGCCCCAAGGCGGCAGCAGCCGCTTCCAGCCAGCCTTCGCTAAGCGTCGGGTGCGGATGCACTGTAAGGGCCACGTCTTCCGCCTTGGCTGCCAATTCGAGCGCCAACGCGCCTTGGCTGATTAGGTTGGCGGCATCCGCCCCTACCGCATGCATTCCCAGCAACAGGTGGGAGTCTGCATCGACGACCACTTCGGCGAAGCCGTCCGTCTTCCCGGCAGCAAGCGCATATCCGTTGGCGCGGAACGGGAATCGCCCTGTCTTCACCTTCATCCCCTGCCGTTCGGCCTCCTCGCGTGTGAGCCCGACCCCGGCAATCTGGGGATCGGAGAAGATGACGTACGGAACATACGGCGAATCCACAGCGCTTGGCAGCCCGCCGATAACCTCTGCGGCGACCGTGCCCTGCTTCGCGGCGCGATGGGCCAGAGCGGGACCAGGCGTAATGTCGCCAATCGCAAAAATATGGCTCACATTGGTACGGCACTCCGCATCTACCTCCACATAGCCGCGTTCATCCACGGTGACTCCCGCCTGGCTTAGGCCGATCGCCTCCGTATTCGGAACGCGCCCGATCGTCACCAACACCTTGTCGCTGACGATGACTTCCTCCCCATGCTGCTGCGAGTCCACGTGCAGCTCGACGCGGTCGTCATGCGCGACGGCAGTCCGCACTGTCGCCGACGTCTTGATGGTCATGCCCAGCTTACGGGCGCGCCTCTTCACCTCCTCGACGAGGCTGACGTCTACGAGCGGTAGAATTCGTTCCTCTCGCTCGATGAGCGTAACCTTGCAGCCCAGCTTGGCGAATGCCATACCCAATTCAATGCCGATGTAGCCGCTGCCGACAATCGCCAGACTGCCGGGCAGTTGGACCTCATCCAACGCATCCGTCGAGGTCAGGATGCGCGGCTCACCCGCTTTCGCGAACGAAGGGATGTGCGGCCGCGAACCGGTTGCGACGATTGCCTGCCGGAACTTATAAGTTTCAAAGCCGGACTCCGATTCCACCCCGATGCGATCGGCAGACAGGAAGACGGCGCTGCCCTTCACGACCGTTACGCCGTTGGCGGCGCACAATTGCTCGACCCCGCCGCGCAGCCGGCGGACTATGCCGGATTTCCAATCCTGCCAGACTGTTAAATCGAAGGTGAGCGCATCCGCTTCCGTCCGAATTCCCATCTTGGCCGCTGATTTCGCGTCATAGAGCAGACCGGCTGCATGAATCAACGCTTTGGACGGAATGCATCCCGAGTTGAGGCAGACACCGCCTAGCTCCTCTTTTTCCACCAACACGACGGATTTCCCCAGCTGTCCCAGCCTAATGGCCGCTGAATAGCCGCCCGGTCCTCCGCCAATGACGACGACATCCGTTTCTACTGCAATTTCGCCGACTACCATCTATACCATCTCCGCCCATAGCAAGTCTGGATGCTCAAGCAGCCGCTTCATGCGATTGGTAAAACGGATCGCGTCCGCGCCGTCGATCAGTCGGTGGTCGAACGACAGCGCCATATTCATCATCAGCCGAATGACGCCTTCCCCGTTGCGCACGACCATGCGCGGCTCCATCTTGTGCAGCGCCAGAATGGCCGCTTCCGGATGGTTAATAATCGGGGTGGCCAGCAAGCTCCCGATCGGTCCGACGTTGCTAATCGTAAAGGTGCCGCCCGTAATCTGCTCAAGCCTCAGCTTTCCTTCCCGTGCCTGCAACGTCAAGCAGGCGATTTCTTCCGCCAATTGAAAGATCGTCTTCCGGTCGGCATGCCGGATAACGGGGACGAACAGGCCGTCTGGCGTATCGGTCGCAATTCCGATATGGTAGTAGCGCTTCAATACGATTTCCTTGCTCCCGTCGTCAAGCGAAGCATTAAAGGCCGGGAATTCCTTGAGGGCGATGACCAGCGCCTTGATAAAAAACGGCAAGTACGTCAATTTCACCTGCCGCTCGGCCGCAATTCCTTGCAGTCGTTCCCGCAGCGCTTGCAGCGCATCGGCTTCCAGCTCATCCACCTGCGTGACGTGGGGGATGATTGTCACTGCTTTGACCAGCCGTTCTGCAATTTTTAGGCGCACGCCCCGCAGCGGAATTCGCTCTTCGGCACAGAGCGGCGGCGCTTCGCCCTCGATCCGGGAGGCGGATACCGATTTCACTTGTGGCCGGGATAGCTGGAGCGCTTGTAGAGCGACGTCTCCGACAGAGCCGTCTTGACCCGCAACAGTTGCTCCAGATGCCACGAACGTCAATTCGTCCTCTTCCCGGGTGTCTATATAACGCTTCAGATCCTCTTCGGTTATGCGGCCGTCCGCTCCAGCAGCCGCCACCTGTTCAATGTCGATCTTGAGTTGCCGCGCGAGCTGGCGGACATAAGGCGCAGCCCGGGCCCGCCTTGGCGGGTCGACGGGAGCAATGCGTGGTTCAGCTGGCGATGGCGCAGCAGGCGGCGACGTAGCGGCAGCTTGCTCCGCTTCCCCTATCCCGCCGAGGGTCACCCTCCCTTCTTCGTCAAGGAGAAATAAGATATCGCCCACTTCGACCTTATCCCCTTCGGCAAACATCAGCTTACGAACCACTCCCCTTGCCGGAGCGGTCAATTCGGCGTTCACTTTATCCGTCAGCACCTCGACAATCGGCTGGTCGCAGTTGACCCGTTCGCCTTCCTTAATCAACCATTTGCCGATTTCCCCTTCGTGAATGCCTTCTCCCACATCAGGGAGCTTAAACTCCATCATTCGCGTTCTTCCTCCTCTACAACGGTCAGAACTGGATCGTATCTGCGATTCCATGCCTCACCCGCTCTACCGTCGGAACGTAGAAGTCTTCGAGCGAAAACTGCGGAACCGGCACGTCGAATCCGGTAATTCGCTTTACCGGAGCCCGTAGATACATGAGTGCCTCGTCATTGATTAGCGAGATAATTTCTGCGCCGACACCGGCCGTCTTGTGCGCTTCGTGGACAATGAGGGCGCGGCCCGTCTTCTTGACGGATTCGGCAATCGTGTCCCGATCCAGCGGATAAAGCGAGCGGAGGTCGAGCACTTCGCATGACCAGCCCTTCTCCTGCTCCATCTGCTGGGCGGCCGCGAGCGCCACACGCATCATGGCTCCCCACGAAATAATCGTCACATCGCTGCCTTCCTGAACGATGCTGGCTTTGCCCAATGGAACGCGGTACATCTCCTCCGGCACCTCCGCTTTGAATGCGCGGTAGATCTGGGCCGGCTCGAGGAAAATGACCGGGTCGGGATCCTCAATCGCGCTGATTAACAAGCCTTTAGCATCATAGGGATTGCTCGGCACGACCACCTTGAGCCCGGGCGTATGGACAAAAAACGCTTCAACGCTCTCCGAATGCAGCTCCGGACCGCGGATCCCCGCTCCGTAAGGCGTGCGTATGACCATGGGGACGTTGAACTGCCCCCGGGTTCGATAGCGCATCCGCGCCGCATGGGAAATAATTTGTTCAAAGCCGGGATAAATAAAGGCCAAAAATTGAATTTCGACTACAGGGACCAAGCCGTTCAGCGCAAACCCGATAGCCGAACCGATAATTCCGGCTTCAGCCAGCGGCGTATCGACAACCCGATCTTCGCCGTACTTGCCGAACAGTCCGTCGGTCGCCCGGAATACGCCGCCGTTGACGCCGATGTCTTCCCCCATCAGGATGACGCGCCCATCATCGGCCAGCTTCTGGTCCAGCGCTTCGGTTACCGCTTGCAATATCGTCATGCTGCGACTCATGGTTCACCTTCCCTTTCCGCGCACAGGCCGCTCTGTTCCCGCTGCTCGGCAACGGGCCAAGGCGTCTCGGCGCACACATGCTTGAACATGTCTGCGGGCTGGGACTTGGGATAGCTCTCCGCCTCGGCGACCGCATCCTCGATCAGGCCGGTGACCCGCTCCAGCAGTTGTTCCTCGTCCTTCTCGCTCCATAGCCCCCGCTTCTGAAGATACAGCTGCAGCCGCTGCACGGGATCGCGCTGTTCCCGCCATTCCGCGGCAAGCCGCGCCTGATCGCGGTATTTCCTCGGATCGTCGCTCGTCGTATGCGCCCCGTAGCGGAACGTAACCGCCTCGATCAGAGTCGGCCCGCCGCCGCTCAAGCCCCGCTCAATCGCTTCACGGACCGTCAGCCATACGGCAAATATATCGTTGCCATCTACCCGAACCCCTGCCATATCGTAAGCGGCCGCGCGCTGGGCAATCGTCCGGGAAGCGGATTGGGCGTGAAATGGCACGCTAATCGCATATCCGTTGTTCTGGCAGAAGAAGACGGTTGCCGCTTGGTATACTCCGGCAAAATTCAAGGCCTCATGGAAGTCGCCCTCTGAGGTCGCCCCCTCGCCAAAATAAGCGATGCTTGCCTGCTTCTCCCTCTTCAGCTTGGCGGCCCAGGACGTTCCTACGGCATGCGTCAGCTGGGTGGCAATCGGGACGCACGGCGGCATGATTTTCCGGCCTTCCGGACTGACGGAGCCTTCCATATGCCCCATCCAATACAGGAGGACACGGCTGAGCGACTGCCCATGCGTAATCGCGGCGGCGTGATCGCGGTAGCTGGGGAACAGCCAATCTTCAGGAGACAGCGCCATCGCGCTGCCCACTTGCGAAGCCTCCTGCCCTTCATATGGAGCATAGGTGCCCATCCTGCCTTGTCTTTGCAGGTTGACTGCCTTCCGATCGAACATCCGCACCAGCACCATGTTTTCGTACATTTTCACCATCAGAGCCTCGTCAATTTCCCCCTCGATTCCATGGCGAAGCTCCCCATCCGGCGTCAGCACCTGGTACGGCTCAAGCAGCCCGCGCGGCTTGTCATGCTTCATCGCCATTTCTTCCATTTCCTCGATAAGCGGGGTCAGCGAATGCCCCTGACTATGAATCATTCCCATCGCTCCTTTCAGCTTTCCGTTCATCTAACCCAAGAGTAAGCGGTCATCCGCTACACCTTTCAACAGTGCAAACTTCTTCAGCAAATCTTCAATAGTCAAATGCTTCTTCTCCTCTTCCGGCACATCCAGAATAATCTGGCCGGCGTCCATCATAATTAAGCGGTTGCCCAGTTCGATGGCCTGCTGCATGTTGTGGGTGACCATTAGCGTGGTAAACTTGGAGCGCTCCACCACTTCCCTGGTCAGCGCCGTAATCAGCTGCGCCCGCGCCGGATCAAGCGCTGCCGTATGTTCATCCAGCAGCAGTACTTTCGGCTGCGTGAACGTCGCCATCAGCAGGCTGAGCGCCTGCCGTTCGCCGCCGGACAGCAGGCCCGCCTTCGCCGTCAGCCGGTGTTCCAGCCCAAGATGAAGCGATGCCAAATATTCACGGAACAGCTCCTTGCGCTTCTTGTCCACGCCCCTGTGCAAGGTGCGCCTCCTATCGCGGGAGAACGCCACCGCCAAATTCTCTTCGATCGTCATCGTCGGCGCCGTTCCTGCCATCGGGTCTTGGAACACGCGCCCGATCTTCCGCGCACGCTCGTATTCGGACAGGCCGGTCACCATTTCGCCGTCGATTTCGATCGTTCCGCAGTCCGGCGCCATTCCCCCGGAGATGATGTTCATCAGCGTGGACTTGCCAGCTCCGTTGGAGCCGATGATCGTGACGAAGTCGCCGGGATGAAGTGTCAGATTGATCTCTTGCAGAGCTATTTTTTCGCTCGCCGTCCTACGGTTGAACACTTTGCGGATCCCGTTAAGTTTCAGCATGGCTCTCCCCCCTTGCTCCTTGTCCGGCCGCCGCAAGCGGCTCCTCCTTCGGCGTCCGCACCCGTCTGTCTTTCCACGTATCGATCATCCGTGACGACACGAGCGCAATCACCACAATAATGGCGGTCAGCAGCTTTAAATCATTCGGATTGAGCCCGATACGGAGCGCGAACATAATAATTAAGCGATAGACGATTGCGCCGCCGATAACGGCGAAGGTCGCCCGCCGAATCGAGGAATGACCAAAGATTGCTTCGCCCATAATGACTGAAGCCAATCCGATAATGATGATCCCGATTCCCATCGAGATGTCCGCAAACTCTTGATACTGCGCAATCAAGGCGCCTGACAACGCTACCAAACCGTTGGAGAGGCTCAGCCCGATAATCTTCATGTTGTCGGTGTTCGCGGAGAAGCTGCGGATCATCTTCGTATTGTCGCCGGTCGCACGGATGGCCAAGCCGATTTCCGTATCGAGAAACCAGTCGATTGCCCATTTGATTAATAGAACGGACACTCCAACGGCCGCCAGAATCGAGAGCGGTTGCAGACTGGAGAGGAAGGATGAGATTTCCGTAAACAACGTGTCCTCGCCCAATAGCGGCGTGTTGGCCTTCCCCATAATCCGCAAGTTGATCGAATACAAAGCAATCATCGAAATAATCCCGGACAGCAGCGTATTGATTTTGCCCTTCGTATGAAGCAGCCCGGTCACGCTGCCTGCCACGCATCCCGCCAGCAACGCGCCCAACGTCGCGAGCAGAGGGGAATATCCATTGGTAATCAGGACCGCCGCTACGGCTCCGCCGGTGGCAAAGCTGCCATCGACGGTCAAGTCGGGAAAATCTAAAATTCGAAACGTTAAGTAAACGCCCAGGGCCATCAACGCGTAAATGACCCCTGCTTCAACAGAACCCGTTAGCGCATACAGCACGATAGCATCCTCCTAAAAATGGAACGATTTATTGCTTCGATTTATTTTTCTATCAGGATTGCACCTTGCTTCATGTCCTCCGTCAACGTAATTCCTTGTTCCTCCGCTGCTTTGGGATTAATCATGAGATCGAGCTGTTCGGAGAAACGGACAGGGATTTGGGCTGGTGATGCGCCCTTCAGCACCTCTACTGCCATCTTGCCCGTTGTGTATCCCAAATCGTAGTACTGGAATCCCACTGATGCGAAAGCGCCCTGTCCGACGGATTCGCTACTCTCGCAGAACAACGGGATATCCTTGTCGTTCGCCACCGATACGACCGAGCTCAAAGCCGAAATCACGGTATTGTCCGAAGGCAGATAGATGATATCCGCACGGCCCACCAACGAATCGGCAGCCTGCTTCACTTCCGAGCTGTTCGTAACCGTTGCTTCAACGGTTTCCAGCCCTCCGCCTTGCAGCACCTGCTTGACGTTGGCGATGTTGACGACGGAATTCTGTTCCCCGGAGTTGTATATCACCCCTACTTTTTTAGCATCGGGGAAAAATCTCTTCATCGTTTCCATCGTCTTCTTAATCGCTTCCGGGTTCGTGTCCCGCGTGCCCGTCACATTCCCTCCTGGCTCTTCCAGACTCTTGACCAATTTTGATGCGATCGGATCGGTAACGGCCGTGAATAGGACCGGAATGTCTTTCGTCGCTTTTGCAGCCGCCAGCGCAGTTGGCGTGGCAATCGCCAGAATGAGATCGTTCTTGTCTCCGACGAGCTTCTGTGCAATGGTCATGTTGTTGTTCATGTCTCCCTGAGCATTGTGCATATCCACTTGCAAATTGTCGTTTTCTTTGTACCCGGCATCTTTCAGCGCCTGCAGAAAGCCCGTTCTCGCCGCATCCAGCGAAGGATGCTCCGCAAACTGCGCGATACCGATTTTGACTACTTTCTTCCCGTCGTTTTCGTCGTTTTGCTTGCCTGTTGCCGCAGGCTCGTTAGACCCGCATGCAGCCAACAGCAGCAAAGAACAGACGGCGAGAATAGAAAAAAGTTGTTTCATCCAAGCTCGCTCCTTTACCATTTAAATTGTAATTGTTTGCGCTTTCAAAGTAATTAATTAACAAAATCGTATCGGCGAGTTGTCTGAGTGGAAAGAAAATCTTGCAGTCATCTGTGCAGGAAGTTCCGCTTGCTCGAACTCAAATGATTGTCGGAATGAAGGCAGGATCGCTCTGGCTGATTCGTTCATTTGAACAATGGTTCATAATTGTATACGCTTTCTTTGCTGTGAAAGCTGTACCCTTTGCAGGTTGTAGACATGATGTGGGTAGGTTGCATAAAAGATTTGGAAATCGTGCAGATATCGTGATGGAGTGCGTAACACGGATTCGGTGTTGGTCATGAGGATGGTCAGTGAAATTATACTACGTTTTTTTGATAGTGCGTTATTTTAACGTTATAATATCACGGAGTCATAAACAGTGTCAATATTTAGACACATTTTAAATTTAAAATGTGATGAAAGTTATAGACATTAACTTCCACCCCGATCGTTTCACGGCATTTCGAGCTTTCACGCAAATGATTCTCTGCATATCAGTATTTCTACTTGGGCTTTTATACGATGTTACAACTTGACTTCCATCAGGTTCAACAATATGAAATCTGCCGTTATCTACTCTAATAACCCATCTTCCGTCTTCTTGTGTTAGAACATGGGCCTGTCAGACTGGAAGAGATGCATTGCATCCGAGCCTTTTCTTCATTCTCCCCTTCCTTCAGAAGGCGGCACACCAATGTTCGACTCTGGGTTCACTTCCATCAGGAGGCGTCACGCCCATGAACGACTCTATATTCACTGCAATCAGGATCGACCCATCAGGAAATAATATCATTCACGCATCGGCAGTACCCTAATCCCCGTCCCCCCTCCTGACAGTATGGGAGAGTGTTGCTAAAGGCCATTGTACGAAAGACTGTCAACCTGTTCTCGTTTGAAAGGAAGAGGTTGCTGCTGCTATTCTGAATAAAGGGGAGAGTGAAGCAAGGGATGGAACTGTCATACTTATCGCCGAGAGCATCACCTATCCCGATTTGTTATAAATTCCACATGACCGTACTACCAGACTCTTAAGTAGAGTAGTGATGACCGATTACAATAAAACGCCCCCGCGCAGCTTCTCTGCCGCACGGGGGCGTTCGCGTGACTGCGGCCGATACAGTCGTCGCCGGGCCACAAGCAATCTATCCTTTTTCCCTACTCTTGCTATACTGTGCCATTGCTGCTTCCTTGAGCCGACGGCACGCCCCTGACATCCAAAACGGTACGAATCGGGTAATTGCGGAATACGATGGATCCAAGCCATCCCGCAGCTGCTCCAGCAAGGGCACACAAGGCAGCCGCGATCGTCACCGGGAGCGGATCGTTGAAGCCGTACATGACCATCAAGCCGGCAATCGGCGTCGCTGTGCCTGTCGCGTTGTTGATCAGTCCGAATAGAGACACGACGACTCCTGCCGCGGCCCCGCCTATAAAGTTGGTTATATATACGGGGATCGGGTTGGCGGAAATGATATCCGCCTGCGTAAGCGGCTCAATCGCTACCGCTATCGTCGTTCGGCGGTCACCGAACTTCATCCGGTGAAAGAAGACAAGGTTCATGAAGGACGAGCCCATCACTGCCAGTGCCCCAATCGCCATCGGCAGCCCCGTCAAGCCGAGCATTGCCGTCAGCGCCATCGAGCTGAGCGGAGCCGTAGCGACAACCGTAATGACCCCTCCCAATATAACGCCCATCACTATCGGGTTGTCCGTTGCCGTGGCCGCAATAATGCTGCCGATATTCAATAGGGTCATATCAACGAGCGGACTTATCAGCACCGCAACTCCTCTTGCGAGCGGAGCCGCAATGACAATGCAGGCAATCAAATCGAGGCCGGCTGGCACCTTTTTCTCGAACCGCGTCACAATGAATGAGACAAGATAGCCTGCGATGAAGCCCGGCAGCAAGCCAAGTCCGGCGCACGCCACTCCCAGCATCATGGCATATACCGGAGATACGCCCATCGCAAGCGCGACAAGAGCCGCGGCAGCAACGCCGCCCATGCCGCCTGCAGCGACGCCCACATCTTTCAAAAATCCGATCTGCAGCATATCGCCGCCAACATAACTGTGAAACGCTTCGACGAGAAAGCTCGCCACGGCTGCACTGGCCAATGCCCCCATCGCTTTCATACCGTTCGGAGCCTTGAAACTGAACAAACTGAACAAGGATAATACAAGCAACAACAGTGCCGTTCCCTGAATAATCTGCATGAAATCTCTCCCCCGTTAGTTTTCAATTGGCCCATTTTTATTTTGCGCATAAGTTGAAAACGTTGCAATTCCATTGTATCAAGGCCCTTTCTTGTATTTCATCCGCTATATAATGGTATCCTAACATAGCAAAAGCAGACACGCATCCTATTGCTAGGGCGTGTCTGCTTAATTTTTATGCAAACAAACGATTATGCGGTCGGCTGCCCCGCAAGATCGTCATACATCGCTTGCAAATCGATCGCCTGCCCGCCGTTCAGGCGGGACTTCTCCGCTGCGAATGCCATCAGGTGGCTGCGCACGGAAACGGTTGCCGACGACAAGCCCTCATCCGCACTGTGTCCGAAGCTGCGCACTTCCTGGAGGAACGCACGCACGATGCCGGAGTCGCCGCCGCCATGTCCCGTCTCCGGCGTATGCACCTTAATCGTTCGCTCTTCCTTCGTTACGAAGTCATGAATGACGAAGCCGTCATCCTCCATATTGCCGCGGATGTCTCCCTTGGTGCCCATCACCTGTACGATGCGCGTGTTGTCGTGCGTGAAGCCGCACATGCTGAACATCGCCGTCGCCCCGCTCGCGAACTCCATATTGACGACCTGATGGTCGACGACGTTGTTATCGGTCTGATAGACGCATTTGCCGTAAGGACCTTCCCATAGCGCCTTCACAATACCTTCCTTCGTATAGTTATCCGTAATTTTGCGTGCCCAGCCTTTTCCTTCGCCCAAATAATAGCGCGGCGCGTGATATTGGCAGCTTGCCTCCGCCGGACACCCTTCGATGCAGCGCGCAGGCGCTCCTTCCGGCTTGTTGCCTTCATGGAAATGCATCAAGGAACCGAAGGAGTTGAGGCGCACACACGGTTCATGCATCAAGTAAGCCAGGATGTCCATATCATGGCACGATTTCTGCAAAATCATCGGGCTCGACTGATCGCTGTTGCGCCAGTTACCGCGGACGAAGCTGTGCGACATGTGCATGTTCCCGACGTTCTCATTGAGTTGGATGGAGATGATATCCCCAATCGCGCCACGATCGATCTCACGCTTCATTGCCGTCCAGAACGGTGTATACCGCAGCACATGGCATATCGTGAGCAGCCGGTTATGACGCTTGGCGGCTAGCTCCATCTCAACGCATTCCTTCGGCTCCGGCGACATTGGCTTCTCGAGCAGCACGTGGTAGCCAAGCTCGAGTGCGCGCAACGTCGGCTCATAGTGCATCCGGTCCTGTGTGCAGACGATAGCTGCATCAGCCAGCTTGTTCTCCCCAAGAATCAATTCCCACGAATCGTACTGCTGCGACTCCGGCAGCTCGAACGCTTCCGCAAAGCTGCGCCGCCGCTCTAAGTTCGGATCGGCCACGCCCACAATCTTGAACTCATGCATATTCTCCAATGCATAAGGGGCATATGCTCGAGCTCCCCGGTCCCCTGCTCCAATCACGATCGCTGTAACTTGTTGCATGTGTCCTCATCTCCCTATTGTAGGTGCTTCGATCGTCTACAGCTCTGATTGACGCTTCGCATAGTATTCGTTCATCTCATCTGTAATTTCCTTTAATTGCGGATCGTTGCGAAGCTGCTCAATCAGCTTATCATACGCTTCGATCGTTTCCTTCCCGATAATGACCTTCGTGCGCATGTCGTCAACCTTCTTCTGAATATCAGGGAAATACCGATTGAATTTCTCAGAGAACAGGCCGCGGTCCGGCTGCGGTACATCGACTTTCTTCCGCTCCGTTACAATGTCAACGTTGCGCTTGTAGAAATCATCCGGCATTCCGATAGCGCTAATCGCCATATCGTCGCTGACCAAGTGGAAGATTGAGGCCATGTTGCCATCCCCGACCATATCCTTCTTCGCTTGATCCGTCGGAATTTTATTTCCATTCTCTTCCTTGTAGTGTACGTCCTTCGCACCGTAGAAGGCAAGCGTATTTCCTTCCGGCCCGTATCCGTAATCCAGGAAGGAGAGAATCTTCTTCACCTTGTCTTCCGGCACTTTTTTCGGTATCAGAAATACACCGTAATATGGGACACCAGAAGGCGTATATTTCACTCCCGCTTTGTTCTCAATCGAAGCGAGCGGAATCAAGTCCGCATTCGGATCGGTCTTGCGGATGAATTCCGTATGAATCCACGCCTGATTCATCGAATACCCGACGCCCCCTGCCTTGCCGCTGCGAATTAAATCGGTCACTTGTGAAAATTTCATAATGGCGAAATCCGGAGGAAGCAATCCATCATCAAACAACTGTTTAATATAAAGCAAAGCTTCACGAGAAGCGTCTTCTGTAATTATAGGCACGAGCTTGCCGTCCTTCAGCTTCCAGTTGCCTTGCGTCTCATTGAATACGTTGTACAGAAAGCCCAATGAAGCAGGCGTCGTTGCATACGGCACCTCATCCGCCTGTCCGTTGCCGTTCGGATCCTTCGTCTTGAACGCCTTCAGTACTTCCCGGAATTCATCTACGTTCGCAGGCACTTGCAGCTGCAATTTATCAAGCCAGTCCTTACGGAACATCGGGAATATTCCTCCGCCGTATGCCGGGTAATAACGTGGAACGCCGTAATTTTTGCCGTTGATTTTGGAATCCCGCCACATCACCTCGAATTCCTCGCGGTTTAAGTTCGGATATTCCTTCAGCAGCTCTGTCAAATCCCAGAACACGCCTTGATCAATCATTTTGCGCAGCTGTGAATTGTCGAGCGTCTCGACGTAGGTCAAATCAGGCAAGTCCCCCGATGCGAGCATTACGTTAATTTTGTCCTCTGCCGTTGTCGGACTGAGCCATGTAATGTTCAGCTTCGTGTTCGTCCGCTTCTCGAATTCCTGCCAGAGCGAGTTGTCCGGACCGATAAACTCCGGCGCATAGTTAATTACCTGAGTTTTAATGTTGGTCACACCGCCGTTGTCGCTGGCGTTGTTGTTTCCGCATGCGGTCATCAGCAATGAGCCTGCCAGCGTGAGCAGAAACGTCGTTTTTAGCCATTTTTTCATAATAGCGACCTCCCTTTTATACTTAATTCCACTTGCACCTTCATGTATAGGTTAGACTGACGTCGAACCATCTTCCGGTAAGGGTACTGCTTTCAGGAGCTACTCCTTCAAGGAGCCAACCATGGCGCCTTTCGCAAAATGCTTCTGTAAAAACGGATATACAAGCATAATCGGAATCGTCGCAATGACAACGGCAGCCATTTTGAGCGTCTCGGTCGGCATTTGCCGATTGGCACGGAAGCTCTCGACCCCCGCTCCTCCGCCCATCGTCGACGGATCTACCAGCATATTTTGCAGCAGAACCTGCAGCGGCCATCTGTTCTGATCGTTGATGTACATCAAGGCATTGAAGTAGGTGTTCCAATAACCTACCGCAAAAAACAAACCGAAAGCGACAAGCGCAGGCAGCGACAACGGCAGCATGATGCGCCAGAAGACGCCGATTTCGTTACAGCCGTCAATTCGTCCAGCCTCCTCCAGACTGTCCGGTATGCTGTCGAAGAAGCCTTTCATTAGCAGGGCATACCAGCCGCTCGTCAAGCTGGGCAGGATTAACGACCAGATGCTGTCGATTAGACCTAAGTTGCGGACGATGAGATAAGCTGGCACCAAGCCTGGCTGGAACAGAAACGTCAGCAAGATAAGGAACATCATTGCACGCCGGAACCGAAGGCGCTTGCGCGACAACGCATAGGCAAGCCCTGCCGTCACGATTAGACTGAGCGCTGTTCCAACCGTAGCCAGAAATGTGCTGACCCCGAGCGCGCTGACGAACAACCCATTGGAGAGCAAGTATCGGTATGCGTCCAAGGTCCATTTTTCCGGAAACAGAATAAGCGGCTTGCTGTAATATTCCGTCGGGTCTGTAAAGGACAGAATAATCGTATAATAAATCGGAAATACGGTAGCCAAAGCAATCAGAATGAGCACCGTAATATTCGTAATGTTGAAGACGCGGTCGCGCCAGCCTTTGTCCGCCATTATCGTTCGTCTCCTCCCAGCTTGTTAATATAGTCCATCTTGACCGAATCTCTTGGCGATCTTGTTAGCAGATACGACGAGTATGACACCCACAATCGACTTGAATAGACCGATGGCGGTGCTATAACTGAACTCGCCTTGCTTAATTCCGATGCGGTACACATATGTGTCAAACACTTCTGCCACATTGGAAACCGCCGCGTTCATCATCAGATAGATTTGCTCGAAGCCCGTGTCCATAATGGCGCCGAGCCGCAGGATGAACAGGATGATAATGACGTTGCGCATGCCTGGCAGCGTAATGTGCCAGATGCGGCGCATGCGGCCTGCCCCGTCCATGACAGCCGCTTCATGCAGCTGCGGATCAATACCCGCGATGGCGGCAAGGAAAATAATCGTCCCCCACCCGATTTCCTTCCAAATCGATTGCGCAGTCAGCAGGCCCCAGAAATAATCCGGGTTGGTCAGCAGGTCGAACGTGTCTTTTCCCATACTGACGAGCGCTTTGTTCACCAGACCTTCCGATTGCGAGAACATAAGGAAGGTCAGACCTGAAATGAGCACCCACGACAGGAAGTGCGGGATGTAAATAAGCGACTGCACGGTCCGCTTCACGATGACATTGCGCACTTCATTTAACATGAGCGATAAAATAATCGGCGCCGGAAAAAAGAACACCAAATTCATCAAACTGATGCCAAGCGTATTGCGCAATAAGATGTAAAAGTCATCATGCGCGAAAAACCTTGCAAAATGCTCGAACCCTACCCAAGGACTGCCTAATACCCCGAAGTAAGGCGAATAATCCTGGAATGCGATGACCAGATTCGTAATCGGAATATATTTGAATATAATAAAAAACAAAATACCCGGCAGCGCCAGAAAGTATAAGTATTTATCGCGCCGGACGTCCTTCCATAATAGCGAATACCTGTCTTCTGGTTTGCTTTGCGGTCTGTCTGGTTCCATTGCTGCGCCAGGTCGTTCCATAGCTCTATCCTGTGGCAAGTTGCTTGTGGTCATATGCCATCCCTCTCTTCTGCTGCTTGTTTGTCCTCTGCGCCATTTCATTGCATGTTAATTTCATTGCATCCATGTCAGTAAATTGAATGTAAACGCTATCATCATTGCCTGCAATTTGAATTTTTTGCCGTATCGTTTAAGACTGCGCTGCAACAGAGTGAAATCATCCAGCTATACGCGCTGTTATGCGGTTTCCAGATAGATCTTGATCGCTGCGCACGCTACCTCCGGAACAACGATTTCCTCCGATTGCACTTTTTTGACCAAGCGAGATCCAAGCTTCCTTAGGTTTATAAACCTGCCTCTACACGCGGTTGCCCCTCTTCGAAAGGCTTCGATACAGGTGTTCTCACAACGATTTTACTTCACGATGAAAGCCTTTTCATTGCTAAAGGATTGTTTTACAATAGTAAAAAGCTCATAACGTCCAAGGATGTGTGATATGTGAAAGCAAGCTTGATCGACCGTCTACAATCCAAAGGAATGCTATATTGGCGAAGCCTCATGCTCGCCATTGTGCTGACCTGCGTCCCCATTGCCGTCATCTGTTCGGCTTTTTTGTATGCCGGCAATGCGCATCTCGTGAAGCAGTTTCACAACAAGCATCAGTTCGAGCTCAATGATGTGGCCAATCAAGTGGACAAGCAATTCTCCCAATTGGTTACGTTCGTATCGCATATGGCGGTGAAGCCCCAATTCCGCTCAACTATTGCCGACATGAACTTCGTCGATCGATTTGAGGAGACAGAGCAGATCTTGTCGACCTTGTCCGTGCTTGAAAATGCGGTGCCGCTCATCGAGCAAGTGTATTTGTATGTAAAAAAACAAAATAAATTGCTGCATCCGAGTCTCGGTGTCCGGCAGCTGGAGCAGCCGGAAGTCACCGGACAATGGTCCGGGCTGCTTGATCCGTCTCCCGATATGTATTGGACTTATGGCCTTGCCCGCCCTTTCGGTCAAGCAGGAACCAAGCATGCCATCGTCATGAAATTGCCTTACAACAGCAGCGCCGACGCCTACGGCGCGATCGTCATTTTTATTAACCCGGCAAAGCTGCACGTCTTCTCCCTTGCCGATCGGCAATCATTTATTTTGGACGGAAATGGCAATATCGCTGCCCGCTCCACTACTAACATAATGGATGAGAGACTGATGCAAGTGATTCGAAAGGAGTGGCCCCATGCCAACACTTCGCTTCAGGACGGGGATGTTGAGGTGAAGCTGGACGGAGAAACATATCTGGTCAAGACCGCTTCATTCAACACGCTCGGGGAAACGTGGGCTTACGTATCCGCGACCCCTCTGTCGGTCGTTACTTCTCCGACGCAGCCGTACACGCAATTAATGATACTGCTCTCTTGCATCGCACTGGCCGCGGCATTGTTCGTCAGTTGGTTCGCTTCGCGCCGCATTTACAATCCGATTCGCCGCGTCATGGAGATGGTCAGCTCTTGGCGCACGCCGGAGAGCGGCATTCGCAACGAATTGGATTATATTGAGCAGGAGTGGAAGGAGTACCATTTCGCCAATGAATCACTGCAGGAGCAGTGGAATTTAGCGATTCCTTCCATGCGTGAAGCTTACATTAATCAATTCGTGCAAGGACAAGCCATTACGTTGGAAGAAGCAGAAATTAAGGAGAAGCTTCGTTCTCTTGAACTGGACATCGAAGGCCGGCGCTTCGCAGCTGTCGTCGTCCAATTGCACAATGCGGAGGAAGCGCGTACGCCGATGTCTGATAAAGACGTGCATCTCCTGACCTACGCCTCGATCAATGTAGTGCAGGAGCTGTCCATGGAGGAGGCAGAGTGCGAGCATGTGCACGTCATGAACTTTTTGGACGGTTCCTTCGGGCTCGTCTTGTTTATGGCGAAGGAGGGTGGGCTTGAGGAGTCGCATCGTCGGATATTGTCCTTGGGCGACCGCCTGATGCGGGCGCTCCACCATACGCTGCGCGTCTATGTTACGATTGTGGCGAGTCGGGTCACGGATAGATGGATCGATCTCCCGCACGGTATGGAGCAAGCGCGGCGCGCCATCAGCTACCGGAACTTCGGGCTGAACAACCAACTGCTCGAAGCGGAGCACGTATTGGCGCACTCTCCTAATCCGATCGAGTCTCCTGTAGATTTGGAGCTTGGAATCATTCATGCACTGAATATGGGGCTTGAAGAGGAAGCAATGGAGAGTCTGGAGCGATTCGTTACCGCGTTGCAGGCAAGTGGCGGCGCAGAATGGATGGTTCACGAAGGCTTGATGAGGCTCATCGGCAGCATTCACCGTTCCCTGCTTCAGCTCGGGCACAACCCTTATGCCGTATTTGGCTTAAGCTGGCAGGAAGAATTGGGTGGACTGCGCGATACGAAAGCGTCGCTCAGCTGGTTCCGCACCAAAATCATTCAACCCTATATCGCCTCGATCAAACGCAGCTACAACGCGCCGATGAAGCACGTAGTGGAAGAACTGCTTGAGCGCATTGAACAGGACTATATGTGTGACCTTTCGCTGGACACGTGCGCAGCAGAGGCAGGAATTAGCACCTCTCAATTAAGCAGAGCCTTTAAACAGATGACAGGACAAAATTTCATCGATTATTTGACTGCGATCAAGATGAACAAATGCAAGGAACTGCTGCTGACCACCGATATGAAAATTAATGAAATTGCCGAATCGGCCGGATACCAGCCCCCATACTTCAACCGCTTGTTCAAGAAGCAGGAAGGGATGACACCGGGACAGTATCGGCAGCAGCACTCCCAGTCATAAGAGCAAACAAGGACACATGCCTGAATATGGCTGTGTCCTTGAGCTTGTCGAGAAACTCGAAAACAGGTGAAAAGGTAACAATTCTATCCTAGCTACATCACCGTGCGCAGCATCGTCTCCATTCGCCGTGCCGCCTCCATCAGCTGCGGCGCACAGGCACGCAGCGTCTCCATCGACATACGGCTCACTGGTCCAGATACGGACAGAGCGGCGGCAAGCTGATGACTGCGGTCGAATATCGGCACGGACACCGCCGCTGCACCCGGCTCCCGTTCTTCTACGCTAATCGCGTACCCTAAGCGGCGAACTTCCTCCAGCTGGCTCAAGTACGTCTCCCGATCCATGCTCGGTGGCCAGCCCGAATCCTGCAGCGCAGCATCACGCTCATACGGCTCGGCGAAGGCAAGCAGCACCTTGCTTGACGCTCCGACAAAGAGGGGCAGCTTGGCGCCTACTGGCGCGACCCGCCGAATCGCCTGATTGCTCTGTACGGCTTGAATGCGGATACGGTCTTTGCCGTCCCTTACATACAAACTCACCGTTTCGCCAATCTGATCACGCAGGTGCTCCATGTCAGGCAGCAACAGCTGTGCTGGGTCGTCTACCTGCGTCAAATTCGCGGCAAGCTCCCATATCCGGTAGCCCAGGCGATACTTGTCGCCATTGCGGATTACAAATCCCCGCTCTTCCAGCGTCGCCATCAGCCGATGGACCGTGCTCTTATTCAAGCCCACCTGCGATGCAATTTCCGTTAAGCTCAAATCGCGTTCATTTGCGAAGCACATCAATATATCAAGTGCGCGTTCCACCGCGCGAACAGTCAACTTCCCGCGTTCCTCCACGTGAATCTCCCTCTTTCGTTCCACAGAATGAAACTTTGTTACATCTAGTATAACGTCCTTTTCCTGCGTCGTAAAGAGACTACAATCAATTTGCCATCTCCGACTAACGTCCCTGATTTCGACATTTTTTACAATGATGTTTCAATGTTACGGCAACGTTACATTCACCTTACAAATCGAGCAGATTCGTTGACCCTAAGCGGCTTACCGCATACGATGGTAGTACAGCTTAAAACGTTTGCAAGGTCGAGCCCCTTTGGGGGACTTTAGTTCTATATTCATCAGATTTTGTCGAAAATCAACACAATCATCGTTGCCCAACACATCCTGGAGGAGGTCATGCATATGAACACACCTGTCGTAACATCTCCATCGCTTCACCCCGAATGGCTTGCTCCTTCCGGATCTGCTCCTGCTGTCGCCCGGCGCATTCGATTGAAGCATGTGGCGATCGCGCTCTCTTTGTCGACGGTGGTTGCCGCACTTCTTATTTTCCTGGCATTGCATGGCTTTATTGCATGGATGTTCGCCAATCCGCAGGTTCCTCCGCTCTTCTCGAACCCGATGGAGGCGAAGGGCATGCGTTATGAAACGGTTGCGTTCCCTGCCAGAGATGGTCATACCTTAGTAGACGGTTGGTACATCCCTTCCGATAAAACGTCCAAACGGACGATAATATTCAGCCATGGCTATGGAGCCAACCGGGAAGAATATTGGGTGCCGATGTATGACTTAGCGCAATTTGCGCATCGGCTTGATTATAATGTGGTCATGTTCGATTACGGATTTGCTTCCGAACAGCATAAGACGAAGGCGACCGGCGGCCGTCTCGAGAAGGAGCAATTGCTCGGTGCCGTACAGCTTGCCAAGGAACGCGGAGCGGAGCATATCGTCGTCTGGGGCTTCTCCATGGGGGCGGGTACCGCCCTGCAAGCATCGCTTCTCTCTCAAGATATCGATGCCATGATACTGGACAGCACGTTCCTGCTCGAACCGGATACGCTGTATCATAACTTAACGCAGTACATTTCACTGCCGAAGCATCCGTCACTCGATTTACTGCGGGCCTTCTTCCCCGCTCTGAACGGCACGAGCCTGCAGCAAATTCCGTACAATGAAGTGAAGGCGACTAACTACGCTATTCCGACCTTCTTCATTCACGGTACTGCGGACACAAAAGCGCCCTACGAAATATCGGAGCAGCTTTCCGCCCGCCAGTCGAATAAACTTTCGGAGTCATGGATTGTGCCGGATGTGCAGCATGAACTTATTTATCGCACACACCGCAAGGAATATTTGGGCAAAGCGGCCGCTTTTCTTAACACAGCCTATCATACCGATGAAGGATATATGATCGCAAAGCCGTAAGCCGCCAAGCTTACGGTTTTTTTGTGCTCTTTCTCATAGTCCAACCTCTGCCGCTAATACACTAGTAGAGGTTGTTTAAAAAGCCCTCTTTTGATCACGAAGTATCTCAAGATAGAATTCGGTATCAAATCTTTTTTGCGGAGAAAAACTCGCTTCGGAATCATACGCTTCGGGTTCTTGCAACCTTCTATGCGCTGAAAAGTGGTCTTTTTGAACACGCAATAGTAAGGAGCTTAGGACGGAAGGAGGGAGTGCATTGCTGCATGTTTACGGACCGCTGATGCCGATTCGCTTGCTAGAAGAAATCGTATTCTGGAAGAGACAGGAGAAGGAACATACCGAGGTGATTCGGGCCATCGTGCCCCAGCTAGAGGAAGTATATGTTCAACTGCTGCTGGAATGGGAGCAGGTCTTTGCCAAGACCGAAGCAACCGCAGCCGCATGGCTGGACAGCGTCGTGAATCATCCGCACGCAATGGATGCCTCGCTTCAGCACCAGCTTGAGCTGCTGCTGAAGGCATCTGTATATCAATCGGAGCAGTTCCTACAGCAGCTTGAGCAAGTGAAACGGCATAGCCATGCGGTGCAGAGCATCCCGCTTGCTCCGATTGTAATCGATCATATTGCAAGCGAGTCCCAATATTTCCTGAACGTCGTGCAGGAGCTTACGCAAGCACCGCTCACTTTGGTAAGTCATGGCGCATCTAATGCGGCAGAGGGCGTCGCCCAGCCAATGGCGCACATTCACGCGGCAATCGACAGGGGCAATGCTTCCCCATACCAAGTGAGCCCATCAACTAGCGGAATGCCGTGCTGGACTACATCGGCATTCGACGCCAAGGAGGAATTGTACGAATCCGTGAATACGTCACATCAGCAACCGGGCGTACGCGCCTATATCGGTAACTCGCGGGCTTGGCATCCCGGCGGAGGACGGCAAAATTCAACACCCGCAGGAGCGTTCAATGCTTCGTCTGTACGCAGCAATAGCGTCGAACCTATATACAGCTCCGCGTCCCGATCCGCGAACCAGCCACTCCCAGATTCCACATCGGCATCTAGCTACGAATCCTCGGAGCGAGCGGATGAAGCCTTTGTCCCTATCGGCGGACATCGTCTGCCTCCGCTGCCTTACGCCTACAATGCGCTCGAGCCTTATATCGATGAGACGACGATGCGCATTCACCATGACAAGCATCATCAGAGTTACGTGGATGGCTTGAACAAAGCCGAACTCGCGCTTGCCGAATCACGTCGTACCGGCAACTTCGATCTGATTAAATACTGGGAGAATGAACTCGCCTTTAACGGTGCCGGCCATTATTTGCACACGATCTTCTGGGACATTATGAATCCTCGCGGCGGCGGGCAACCTACAGGCGCTTTGCGTAAGCAGATTGAACATGATTTCGGAAGCGTCGACGCCTTTAAGCAGCAATTTTCCAAAGCGGCTGAGAAAGTGGAAGGCAGCGGATGGACCATCCTTGTCTGGAGTCCACGCAGCCGCAGGCTTGAAATCCTTCAGGCAGAGAAGCATCAAAATCTGTCCCAATGGGATGTTATTCCGCTGCTGCCGCTTGACGTGTGGGAGCATGCTTACTATTTGAAGCATCAAAATGAGCGCGCCAAATATATCGATGACTGGTGGCATATCGTCTATTGGCCAGCCGTAGCCGAACGCTTCAGCCAAGCCCGCAAGGTGAAGTGGACGCCTTATTGAAGATCCCCGTTTTCGTTGTTGCGCCTCTCCCCCTTCGTTCTGTACAATAGAAGACAAACGCGAACTCATGTGCGGCTTCCATTGCCTCACACGACTATCCGCAGTCTAAGCGGCTCCACCGCCGCTTTTTTCTTTTGTTTCGGTGCATACTAAAGAGTACATTACAATAGAAAGGGGTGAGGTGATTTGCTGAAACCGGTCGTAAAATGGGCAGGCGGCAAGCGCCAACTGCTCTCCGAAATCCACAGCCGCCTACCGCAAATAAATTGGAACCAAGCTTCGTATTTCGAACCGTTCATCGGCGGTGCGGCGCTCTTGTTCAACATCGCGCCTGAGCGGGCTGTTATTAACGACGTCAATCCGGAGCTCATCAACCTCTACCGTACGATAAAGCAGCAGCCTGATCAGCTTATTGAAGCGCTCCGCATCCATCGGAATGAAGAGAGCTATTACTATGAAGTGCGAGCATGGGATCGCGATGCGGAAGCTTATGAGCGACTATCTCCCGTTGAGCGGGCCGCGCGCCTGATTTTTTTAAATCGGACATGCTATAACGGTTTATATCGTGTCAATGCGTCGGGGCAGTTCAACGTCCCGTTCGGCAAATACAAGCAGCCGGATATCGTACAGGAAGAGACAATCCGGGATATATCCGCTTATTTTAACCGTACGGACATCCGCATTACAGAAGGGGACTTCAACGCAGCCGTCAACGGAGCTCAAGCCGGGGACTTCGTCTATTTCGATCCGCCCTATGACGTGCTGACGAAGACCGCCGCCTTTACTTCGTATGCCAAGGAAGGATTCGGCCGTGAGGAGCAGCTGCGCTTAGCCGAAGTGTTCCGGGATTTGAGTGATCGCGGAGTATATGTCATGCTGTCCAATCATGCGACAGACTTTATTTTGGAGCTGTATGCCGATTTTCATATCCATATCGTGCAAGCCCGGCGCAACATCAATTCCAAGGCAAGCGCGCGTGGCAACGTGGACGAGGTGCTGGTATTGAATTACGAACTTCACTGAAGGCGGGGAAACGGAAGTGACGACAAGCAGGCTAAGACAGAAGGACCTGATCTGGAACGAGCTGTTCGAGCAATATCGGATTTTGGAGCACATTGAAGCGCAGGGCTTCTTCACGATCACGAGCGAACAAATCAACGGACTGCGCCCCGGTGTGCAGGCACGCCTGCAGTGCAAATTCGACTCCTCCGGCGAGCTGTCGCCCTGCTTTGCCGATCATCAACTTGGCATCCTGCCGGTATCGAACGGCGTGTACATTATCGCTCCGTTTCCGATTTTTCATCCGCTTGATCCCATTGAGAACATTGCGGTAGAGAAAGCGTATCTTCGCTTTCCTGCCTTTCAGACGATTCAAGCCGACGGGACAAGCTCCACCAGTGAAGCGAACGCGCTTCATACCGCCCATATGACCGACATGCTGCATCGATTTCGCGGCATCGAAAGCTCCGAACCGCTGGAATTAACGTTCAGCGGGCGGATGCGATCACCGGAATTCTCTTTCTATGTAGGCTCGTATTTGGAACCGCTTCAGGTGGAACGCAGTCAACAGATGGAGATCGACGCCGGATTCGAGACGATGCGGGAAATTCTCATTTTGGAAGCGAAAAATAAAATTCCGCAGGACTTCTGCGTCCGTCAGCTCTACTACCCTTACCGGGCGCTTAACCAGCGGCCCCAGCTGACGAAGCCAGTCATTCCAATCTATTTTCTCTATTCGGACGGAATCTATTATTTGTTTGAATATCAGTTTATTGAACCACTCCGCTACGATTCCATCTCGCTTGTTCGCAGCTGCGCATACCGGATTGAGGGCGGGATGACGAAAGAGCGTATTTTGGCCATTGCCGCAGAAACGCCAGTGGAAGCTGAGCCGGATGCAGCCCCCTTCCCGCAAGCGAACTCGTTCGAACGCTTTATGAACGTCATGGAGCTGCTGACGGAGGAGGACTTGTTGAAGGCGGATATTCACCGGATATACCGGTTCGCTCCACGGCAGACCGACTACTACGTCAATGTCGGCGTCTATTACGGGCTGATCGAGACCTACCGCTCTACTGACGGCATGGCCGTCCGGCTGACCGCTGAAGGAAGAGACTTGATGCAGCTGCCGATGCAAGGTCGGCATGAAGCTATCGTTCGTAAGCTTTTCTCCAAGCCGGCCATCCGCGACATCCTGTTGCAATGCATGTACCGTGACGGTCAAATATCCGATGAGGAAGCGGTGCAACTAATGCGCCAACATGGCATTGAGCTACAGCCTTCGACCGAGCGGCGGCGGGCGCAGTCCATTATTGCATGGTATTCATGGATGAAGCATTTGATGGTCTAGTCTATCGTTAATTTCCCTTCCATCACAGTGACGGCCTGACCTGTCAGCAATGCCCGCTCCCCCTGCAACTCTACCTGCACCATGCCTCCGCGGGCAGAGCACTGTTCTCCGATGAACGAGGTCCGTCCCCATTTCTGCGCCCAATAAGGAGCCATCGTACAATGCGCGGATCCTGTTACCGGATCTTCATTTACACCGAGACTTGGAAAGAAGCAGCGGGAGACAAAGTCCGCCCCATCCATTCGTCCCGGAGCGGAAGGAGCGGTCACGAGTACGCCAATCACTTCCTCATCGCAGCGCAGGAGCTTCTCCCAATCCGGCTTTAATTCGCGCACCGTCTGCTCCGAGTCTGCCTCGACCAGCAATTCGATGCGGCTGCGCGCCATCCCCAGTATGGAGCAGCCCAGCGCTTCTTCCAACCGTCCCTGCAGACCTTCATCACTGACCATCACGACAGATGACGCCGGAAAGTCGAGCGTGATTTGTCCATTCTCCCCATAGAGAGAGTAGAGCGTGCCGCTCATCGTCTCAAAAGCGATCCGTTCTCCCTCCGCTAGCCCCTGCTCACACAACACATGCGCGCTCGCCAGCGTAGCGTGCCCGCACAGGTCTACTTCCACCTGCGGCGTGAACCAGCGCAGGCGATAACGGGAGCGGTCTCCTTCTTCCAATGGGATGATGAACGCCGTTTCCGACAAATTCATCTCCATCGCGATCTGCTGCATCTGTTCGCTGTCCATCTCATGTTCCAGCAGACAAACCGCTGCGGGATTACCGTGAAACGGCTTATCCGTAAATGCATCCACAGTGAACAATTTCATATGTATCCCTCCTTAATTCCCTATCATACATGATCTCATAAAAAATAGGCACCTCCTGCCAATTATGACAAAGAGATGCCTAATATCTGCTTCATATCGTTAATGATAGCGGTCGCCTACCTATTCCGCATTACCCTTCCTGCTTGGTGAAATATTCGAACAAATCGCCACGCGCTTCTTCCAAGTAGACGAGACGCGGTTCGCGCTCAATGCGAATCTTCAAGCGCTGCGCCGTCTTCTCGAACAAGTCCACCCCATCGTTCGTGCGGATGATGAGCTTCTGCGGACGAGCTCCCTTCTCCTCGATGAGCTGTAAGAAATGCTCTAAGAACTCCTGCTCGAAATTGCTGTCATAGGCAACATGGAAACCGACCGCTGCTCGCGTCAGCCGATCCACCCACAGACAAAGACGCGGATAATATGGACGTTCGCCTTCTCCCTTAACCGCTACCGGCGCATAGAAAAATTCCGTCTCCCAGTGACCTTTCTTGTTCGGGAAGCGCCGCATGATATCGTTCAGACGGTCCTGATTCTCGAGCTCGACTTTCACCGGACGATTCAACACAAAGTCTGGATCGAGCCAACGGTCAATCCACTCGCCATTCTCCTGCGCGCGAACGAGCACCTGCCCTGAAGTCGGCGGCATCAGAAGCTCTTCATCCTTCTTTACCCGAGCCGCAAGATCTATAGCCTGCTCCAACGCAGTCGTCAAGAACCGAACCTGGTTCTCATCAAGCGTCCATGGAACAAGCCCCGGATCATACGCTCGGAACATTGGCCACGCGTTGCGGCCGCGGAAGCGGAATCCAAGTTCCTTAATTTGCGCCAGATCATGCTTCTCCAAATCCGTACGGTCCTCATACGTAGCCATCATGCAATTTTGACGGTGAAGCCAAGCATAACGCTCGTCGCGCTCCAACAGCATATCATTCAAGCTTTCCAAGCCTTCTCCGCCGCGGAACACGGTAAGGCCGAACAAAGTTTCACTTGCTCCCATAATACTGCAATAACCAACCTTGCCGTCCTCTGGGTTCAGCACGCCGAAGATGCAGTTATCGGACATCCAATTCCAGCTTCCTTGTTTCTTGAATGCCGTGGCTGCTTCATACAGCCTCGCCCAAGCGGCCTCCTGTTCCGTCATTTCCGTCCCCTGACCTGCATTTGCTTCCAATTGCTCTATGTTTGCCTGTGTCATGAGCTCTTGTCATTCCTCCTGTCTGAATTCAAAAAAACCCGTTCCATTGCCCGGAACGGGTTCCATTTGTTCTGTTAACCCACTTGCACCTAATTACTTAATTAGAGACAAAAATTCCGCGCGCTGTGCCGCGTCACTTCGGAAGCTGCCCCGCGCCGCCGATGTGACGGTTTTGCTGCCAGGCTTCTTCACTCCGCGTGCGCACATGCACAAATGCTCGCCTTCGACGACGACCATCACACCGTGAGGCTGCAACACCTCATCCATTATATCAGCAATTTGCGAGGTAATGCGTTCTTGTACCTGCAAACGCCGCGACACCGCTTCAACCAGGCGGGCCAACTTGCTTAAGCCGGCAATCTTACCGCTTGGAATGTAACCGATATGCACCTTGCCGAAGAAAGGCGCCATGTGATGCTCGCATTGGCTATAATACGTAATATCTTTTACGATGACAAGTTCTTCGTGCCGTTCGTCAAAAGTTACCCCTAGCACATCCCGAGGATCGACTTCGTAGCCCGCGAAGATCTCTTCATACATACGGGTCACACGCGCCGGAGTTTCTAGCAATCCTTCCCGCTCGACATCCTCTCCGACAAGCTTCAGAATTTCCTTCACGTGGTACTCGATCTGTTCGCGATTCGTACCAACCTTCATGTTAACATAATCTTTCAAGCCAGCCACGACCGTTCCTCCTTTCACCGTGCCGTGCGAGTCAAGTGCCGCACCGTACGATTACTTCTTTTTATTGTTGTTCTTCATCATTTGCTGTGCTTTCTGCATCTGTTTCGAATTCAAATTATACCCCATCTGCTTCGCCATCTTCTGCAGCATCTGAGGGTCGGACTGCATCTTCTCCATCTGTTTACGCAAATAAAATACACCGACGGCAAAGCCGATAATAACGCCCACGATAAGCATTACAATTCCTGTTATCCAATACCACATCTGCCCCTGGTCACCCCAACATCATCTAGTTTGAAAGCTGTACATTCATACGTAAAAAAGCACGATTTTGTGCAACTCTACCGCAATTATGATAGCATGTCCCTCTCCGTATGACAAATATCCCCTATTAAAATCGGTAAGACACGCAACTTCAATATGAAATGCCTTCCAATTGCAACAATATTTCTTTTTTGTTCATGCCTCCGCCGTAACCTACCAGTTGCCCATTCGCTCCGATAACACGGTGGCACGGCACAACGATAGAAATCGGATTGCGGTTGTTGGCTCCGCCTACGGCGCGAACAGCTTTCGGGTTGCCTATAGCTTCCGCAATTTGCTTATAGGATCGCGTCTCCCCATAAGGGATATCCATTAATGCCTGCCATACCTCTTTTTGAAAAGTTGTTCCTTGCAAATCAAGTGTCAGTTCGAACGTCTGCCGTTCTCCTGCGAAATACTCCTCCAACTGTCGGCACGTTTCCTGTAGACGCTCAGGGTGGCGCTGCAGTGCTACCTTGCCGTAATCGCGCGCCGCGCGCGCTTGCAGCGCCTCTGCCATCTCAAGTACGCCTCCAAACTCGATGGCGAACAATCCGGTCGCTGTCGCGGCAAGTGTCAATGGACCGACGGGCGAGTCCATTTCCTGCACGTATAGCGGTTCTACATGCGTGGCGAATTGTTGCTCCGCCTCTTGAATTGCCTGCTGCACGGTTTCATCCTCCTCGCGTTTCTGAGCTTGCTGTAAAGTCTGCCACGCCTCCGGGCCTCCAATCTGACCGAGCGCCCAAGCCGCGGTTGCCCGAATTTCCGGGCGTGTGTCGCTCACCAGCAGTGTCCGCAGGGCAGGCACGCCGCTCCGATCGCGGAAGTTGCCGAGCGCCACGATGGCATTGCGTTGAATCGGCTTTTTACCCCGCCAAGAAGCTGCACTTGTGCCGAACTGCTCCTTAAATTGCCGATTCGACAGCTCCAGCATCGGCACAAGCAAGGGCTTGGCCTGTTCAGGGTCTGGCTGCATTTCCTCATGGTGCGTCCAATTCATCCCCTTATTTTTCGGGCAGACGATCTGGCAGGTATCGCATCCATAAAGCCGATTGCCCATCTTCACCATCATTTCGTGGCTCAGCGTATCCTTCGATTGAGTCTGGAATGAAATGCAGAGCTGCGCATTCAGCTGTCCAGGCCCAACCAAGGCACTTGTCGGACACGCATCGAGACAGCGCGTGCAATCGCCGCAATCCTCCGTCACTGGGTGATCGGGGGGAAATGGAATGTTCGTAATCATCTCCCCCAAATAAATCCACGAGCCCCACTGTGGCGAAATGATCGAGCAATTCTTGCCGCTGAAGCCGATGCCAGCGCGCTCTGCCACCGCCCGGTCGCTTAGTTCGCCCGTATCCACCATGCTCTTCATTCGCAGCTCCGTATCCGCCACACGCTCACGGATGAAAGCCTCGAGCCGTTGCAGACGGTCCCGCAGCACATGATGGTAATCCATTCCCCATGCGGTGCGCGCGAACAAGCCTCGGTAAGCGCCGTGCTTCGACTTCGGGGCACCCTCCAGCTTCGACGGATAGGCGACTGCTATGGCTATAATGGAGCGCGCCTCTTCAAGCAACAATTCAGGCCGTGTCCGCTTCTCCAAGTCAGGCTCCTCAAAGCCCGAGGCATAGCCTTGATCCACTGAATGCTGAAGCCGCGCCTTCAGTTCGATGAACGGGTCTGCCGTCGTAAAGCCTACTTGATCAATGCCGAGTGAAGGCGCCGCTTCGATAATTTCCTGCTTCAACTGGTGCCATCTGAATGATTGTGCCGCATACGGCTGCCTGTCGGCCGACTTCGCTTGCGCATCTTGTGACTTCATCGATTCGAGCATCCCGTTCACCTCCTTATTGCTAGCATTCCCACAACATTGTTCATTCGTTACTCGTCATATACACATCGCTACCCAGTGACCGCCGTAAAACAGAACGGCCCTAACTCCCGGGACCCGGATTCCCTGAGCAGGCGCCGTTCGTGTAAATTTCCAGTTCTTTCGCCATTGTGCTTCCACTCTGACAGCACGGTTCAGCCATACCGAGAAAGTCAAACACACGCATATTCATACCATCTGCATCATTGTCTTACTGGTTATCTTCATCGCTTGTGGCTGTCACAGCCCGCTTCCAATCTTCATAATACGAGCATACCGATTCCTCATGAAAGGGAGCCGTGCCGTGCCGTATACGGTTCAGAAGACATTCCAATCCCGCGCTTACTTTACGTTCCACCAGCTCGGGGTAATGGTAAATGTAGCGATTCTGTTCGTATTCATCTTGGTCGACGATGTGCACCTGTCCGTCCGTCATGCGAATGACATCCAAGTCGTAATCAATATAGGTGAACGTCTGCCCACATCGGTACGGCGGAGAAGCAATATTGCAATAATACCGTACTCCTGTATCTTCAATTAACGCGACGACATTGAACCACTGCTTCGGGATAAAAAATGTAACAGCTGGAATTCTGCTTACCCACTGCTTGCCGTCAGACTCTTGAATCGGAGTTTGGCAGTTAATCAGCACATGCATATCTTCCTTCACATGATCCGGGTGCCGCTTAGAAGAGGGCACAAGCCAGTTCTCCAGCCACATACGGTGCAGGTGACCATCGTGTTTGAAACTTTTCACAAGCGCTTTCTCATAATGATCCATGCTTATTCCTCGGCTTTTGCGTTCTTTTTAACTTTATTAATAGAAAAGCATATCTTCTCCCCGATTGCAACGGTTGAAAAGATATGCCTTAAGATACAATCATTGGTTGTCTATTTCTGTGGATGCAACAGCCATTTTAACCGGCTACAATCCGAAGCTGCTGCAAAGAGCGCAAGACATCTTTAGCTCCATACCCTAATGCCTCGAACCAAGGCAACACGACTTCCGTATGCTCATCAGCGGCAATCATAATGTTCTTGACGCGGCGTTGCTGGAACTTCTGCTCCAATCCCGCTACCAGCGCTTTGCCTACCCCTTGATTTCGGTAATCCGGTTGGACGGCAAGGCGGTAATAGTACCCGTTATTGCGATCAATGGTACCGATAGCCAGTCCGACAATGGCCTGCTCTCCGTTACTCTGTTCCTGCTCGGCGACGAGCACAAGCTCACCATCCAAGGATAACTGACGCGCGAATGCTTCCAACGTCTTTTCACAACATTCCTCTGACAACGATGCCATCAATAACTGGGTAGCCGGAAGATAATCCGACAAACGAAAGGATCGAACGTTCATGTCTTACTCTCCCTCATCCTGAGCTTGGTTTCTGTTCGGTTGTCTCTGTCTCACACCTGTCTACGCCTGGTCACATCAATCTCTATGTCATTATTATTGTATAGTACATTTACAAATACGACAAAAAACGCGAAATTCCTCCTTTATCACTCAATTTCCACAAAAAACACAGAACAATCTCCTTTTCTCTCTTGTAAACGCTTTATATAAAGCGTTTACATCCCTTATGCGATCCAAAGGTTTAATTTTATGGTAAATGTGGAATTTTAGTTAAAGCTGTTTCGTTCTTGTTATCAGGTTTGAATGGATGAAATTGGGGGTAATGATATAAAGTCGGAAGAAAAATGAATAACAGACTTTTGCAACATTTATGTTGATTTATTCCGCAGCTTCATGTTTAATTAGAAGGAGAACACTTACATATTATTGGGAGGTATGAATGATGGCACATCAATTACCACCGCTTCCATATGCAAACAATGCATTGGAACCACACATTGACGAAACGACGATGATGATTCACCACGATCGTCACCACAATACGTACGTAACGAACTTGAATGCAGCATTGGAGTCCGCTCCTGAACTGCAAGGTAAGGACGTACACGAACTGGTTGCCAACTTGGACAGTGTTCCTGAAAGCATCCGCACAGCTGTTCGCAACAACGGCGGCGGACATGCGAATCACTCCTTGTTCTGGGAAACAATCGGCCCGAACGCAGGTGGACAGCCTTCCGGCAAGCTGGCAGAAGCGATCGAGCAAGAGCTCGGCGGCCTCGACAAGTTCAAAGAAGACTTCGCCAAAGCAGCTACAACTCGCTTTGGCAGCGGCTGGGCGTTCTTAGCAGTTGACAGCAATGGCAAATTGTCCGTATTCAGCATGGCGAACCAAGACAATCCATTGATGGAAGGCAAGACTGCTGTCCTCGGTTTGGACGTATGGGAGCATGCTTACTACTTGAAATATCAGAACAAGCGCCCTGACTACATTGCTGCGTTCTGGAACGTAGTAAATTGGTCTGCAGTTGAGAAGCGTTACGAAGAAGCATTGAACAAGTAATTGTTGAATCGGTTTCTTCACAATAAGAAACTCTTACTAATGAAAGAGTGCTACATTGGCACTCTTACTAATGAAAGAGTGCTACATTGGCACTCTTTCTTTTATTGCATATGGAGGTTTCACCGGTTTGTACGTCAATCCTCCGGGCTCCCCTAGCTCATTGGTACAACCGGTTTGATTGACACGGAGCTTACACCTTCCGAGCGCGCATCGCGAGGCGGTGCACCGCATACACGCCTGCCAAGTATACAGCATAGATAAGCAGCACCATTGGCACCCGAGTCCAATCCCCAAGCAACTGCTCTCCTACAAAGGCGAACACCAGCATGACAGGCAACTTGCCTAGCGCCGTAGCTACAAGGAAGGAAATGAACGGCACGGACATCAGCGCTGCATAAATGTTGATAGCCGCGGCAGGCAGTATCGGAATGGTGCGGGCAATCAGAACAGTCATCACTGGGTTCTTCTCCATCATTCCGTTCAACTTCTGAAGCGGAGCAATGCGCTCCATATATCGTCTACCTCGTTCCGCACAGCCGTACCGCGCAGCGAGGAACATGACAGCCGCCCCTAACGTCGAAGCAGCCATATTCAACAATCCTCCCGTCCATAGGCCATACGTCGCTCCAATCATTCCTCCGACAATACCGAATGGTATGACAGGGAATAACGAAATGAGCGCAGCCGCCAGAAACATTTCCAGCATCATAGTTACATCCCCGGCTGACTGCACCCCCGCTACCCATGCCAGAACCTCTTCCCGGTAATTGAAAACTCCGGCTGCTACCAATAAATACATCGCCACGGTTATCCATTTCCCCATGTTCTCACCCCTTTTCAGCATCCCGAAATTAGCCTTCTTTGGCATCTTCAATATCTGTATCTCTCCGGCATAGCGGTATCTGCGACACTTTTCTTACACTGACCTACTATAGTCCAGCTAGTGCAATCTTAATACAACCCTGCTTTTTCCGGCAAACGCATTCCATTGTACGCTCAAACATACTCCTCCTACACCCTGCCTTATTGTCGCATTCTCATACGTTAAATTGTTGTAGCTCCCATCCGTTTTTTCCTCCGATAATTATGTTCGAATCCTTAACCGCTCCGACCCGACTATATTTTGAATAAACATCTTAGCAATACTCTCCCACTCATTCAGGATGCTACATCTGATTTCTCATCGAATTCTGTGGATTACTTTAAGGGCCATACCTTAT